>NZ_DATCVJ010000724.1:0-12451 GCF_036566945.1 Chitinophaga sp.
CCTTCCTCCGGATCGGTTTGTGTAAGGGAAAAGACGCTGGTCCGCTATCTCCCTATTACTGTTTCAGAAACGATTGATATCATCCGGCGCTTTGGTAAAGGAGGCGCAGAAGTGTTTGAGAAGATGAAGCAATAACCACCCCTGGCTTTGTACATATTGCTTTTCAACTAACTTATAATTATATTTAAGCGTGTATTAACCTAATTAATTGGAGAAAACCTATGTACAAGCAGTTTTATTTAGCGATGATTTATATGGGTGGGATATCGGCACTGGCTTCCTGTGGACAGCAAGAGACTCATTCACCTATCAGCACAGGAACTCCTGTGGAAACATCCAAAGCAAATTCAGATTACAAGCCCGCTTTTGCCGGGCAAACCAGGATAGGTAGCATAAAAACAGCCACACCCTATGAATACAAAGTATTAGACAGCACGCTGAAGTCACCCTGGGGAATTACCTCGCTTCCGGATGGTCGTTTCATCATTACGGAGAAAAGCGGAGATCTGCGCATTGCTGCTACTGATGGAAAGCTAAGTGAGCCAATTACCGGTATACCAGCGGTGAAGTTTGCCGGGCAGGGTGGTTTATTGGGCATTCGGGTAGATCCGGATTTTAGCAGCAACCGGATGGTGTACTGGGTATTTTCCGAAGAAAGACCGGACGGTACACTGACGGCGGTGGCAAAGGGGAAATTATCAGCCGATGAAAAAAGTATAGAAAACGCGATCGTCATCTACCGCGCTACTCCTGCGCATAAGAGCGATCTGCATTATGGTGGCAGAATTGTTTTTGATAAAGAAGGCAACCTGTTAGTGAGTACCGGCGAACGTTCAGACCTGGAAACAAGGCCACAGGCACAGGACCTGAAATCCGGATTGGGAAAAGTAGTGAGGATCACGAAAGACGGGCAGCCTGCCGCAGGTAATCCTTTCGCAGGCAAACCGGATGTAAGACCTGAGATCTACTCTTACGGGCATCGTAATGTGCAGGGACTGGCCTTTAATCCGGCCACCGGTGATTTGTGGGAAACAGAATTTGGTCCAAGAGGTGGTGATGAGCTGAATAGGATTGAACCCGGTAAAAACTATGGCTGGGCTATCATTACGTATGGTATTGAATACAGTGGCGCGAAGGTAGGAGATAGCCTGCAACAAAAAGCAGGATTGGAACAACCCGTTTATTACTGGGACCCTGTTATTTCACCGAGTGGTATTACCTTTTACAGCGGTAGTGGTTTGCCGGAGTGGAAAAATAACCTGTTTATTGCGAGCCTGAGCAGAACGCATATTGTGCGTTTGGTCATTGAAAATAATAAAGTAGTGGGAGAAGAAAGATTACTGGCCGATGAAGGGCAACGCTTTCGGGACATTACAGAAGGAAAGGACGGGGCCTTGTACGCAATAACAGATATGGGCAGATTGTACCGCATCTCTAAAAAATAGTATTATTCATGACAGGATAAAAAAACAGCGACACCTCGTGCAAAGAGGTGTCGCTGTTTTTTATGACAATATCATCAAGGGATTTTAAAAGAAATGGGTAGATTAAACTGTACCGACACAGGAAGAAAATCCTGTATACCCGGCGACCAGCGGGGCATTAAAGCTGTCACACGTTTGGCTTCTTCATCCAGTACTGGGTCTATGGATTCTTTCACGTTAATATTTTTAATATACCCGTCCGCGTCTATTACAAAACTTACGACTACTTTTCCCTCCACTTTGCGCCTGATGGCCTCGGGTGGATATTGCACTGCTTTGGAAAGAAACAGTTGCAAGGTTTGCAATCCGCCGGGGAACGTAGGCATGTAGTAGCCCTCCTCGTTTTCAGTGTCGCGTGGCTCTTTGTCGGAAGTGGGGGATGGTAGCATGTTTCCCAGCGAATCCATTGTAACGGCTGCCATGATTTTTCCATCCTGATATGTATGGATGCGATGAATCCGGCCATTCGCATAAAAGGAGGTATCTGCCAGCAACTGGTTGTTGTCAAAATATTTCTTCGCAGTAATCTGATGGTGCTGGTCAAATCTCAATGCTATTCCCTGACGCTTGCCATTGCTGAAAGGAGTAACGGCTGCGGTATCTCCGGTGGCATATAATCCAATGGCGTCGCCATGAAGCTGGCCTTCCGCATTGAAAGATAGTACGCTGAAAACTTTTTGCTCATGAATATAATACCACCTGTTTACTTTGTGATCGTTATAGTAGTTACCCGTAAACGTCACCATATTATCCGGACTTAAATATTTCCAGCCGCCGTTTTTCTGATCGTTGATATAGTAACCCTGTGTTAAGGGAATATCTACCAGCGATTCTTCAAAATCGCCTTCCTTTATTTTAGTATTATCATCTTTTACATGATACACCAGTTTCGTAAGACCGGGTATGGGTTTTTCTGTCCTGGACTTTTTTTGAGCGTGGGTAGCAAAAGGCGCCAGCAGGCAAAAAAACAGGCACATTTTCAATGGTATAGTTGTCATCATTTAGGGTATTTCAAAAGTCGTTGAATTGGGTTGTTGTTGGCAAATATACAAATTAGCAGATGCTCCATGGAAAGAGGAAGCTACTAGATAAAATAAGGGCCCTGTAAGCCGTGACTTACAAGACCCTAAGGAGAAAATGATGGAGTAGGGATTACTTGCCGGATACTGCTTTGGCGGCCTGCATAATAACGGTAGCTACTTTCTGTGGTTGTGAGATATACACCGCATGACTGCCTTTGATCTCGGTAACTTTGGTATTGGAACGTTTGTACATGTTACGTTGTATTTCGGGGTTGATGCTTTTATCTTCTGTAGCGACAATACCAAATGTAGGTTTGGTTCTCCAGGCTGCTTCGGTAATGGGTGTTACAAAACATTTGCCGTAGAAGGAGCCTTGTGAGGCATACATGAATGCTGCTTCTTCTTTGCTCAGATCACCACAGAAGCCGGCGTGAAACTTTGCCTGGTCGTAGTAAACGATGCCTTTGTCGTTAGGAGGCAATACGCCATTATCGGGAGCTGGCTGGGCAGTCTGGAACCATTGTAAGGCCGTTTCTCCGTTGTCTGGCTGGAAAGCGGCGATATACACCAATCCTGCCACTTTAGGATGGTTATCTGCCTGTGTGATCACCGCACCGCCCCAGGAGTGACCAGCAAGGATGGTAGGGCCGTCCTGCGCATCCAGCACAAGTTTGGTGGCTGCCACATCATCTTCCAGAGACGTTAGCGGATTTTGTACGATGGTAACATGGTAACCTTGTTTGGTCAGTGCTTCATAAACACCTTTGTAACCGGAGCCATCTGCGAAAGCGCCATGTACTAACACTATATTTTTTATTACCTGTGCATTTGCGGTAGTGAAGATGGAAAACATAACTGCGAGGGCTAAGAGGGCTTTTCTTACTATTGAAAGTTTCATCGTGTTTGTTGTTGAAGTTTTTGTTTGAATCAACGATACAAAGATGCGATGAATAGCCCCGGCCAGCGATGAGCGCTTTTCCCGATTAGTTGTGATTATTTCCCTTCTTTGGCAGCTACCGGCGCATTTCTGAAATCAGAAGGAGAGGTACCTGTATTTTTTTTGAAGAAGTTGGAGAAGTAGGGCACATCTTCAAATCCAAGTTCAAAAGTAATGTGCTTAACAGATTTATCGGTATAGCTCAACAGCCGTTTGGCCTCTATAGTAATTCTATCCTGGATGATCTGTGAGGGCGTTTTTTGATTAAAGATGGCAAAGAGATTAGACAAGGTTTTGGGCGACTTACAAAGTTGTTGCGCATAAAAGCTAACGGAGTGCTCTGATTTGAAATTTGCTTCCACCAGGAGGTTGAATTTTCTGATGATATGAAACCTTTCGTCCTGTAGCTTTTTGACAGGCACATAGCCGGATTTGGCCAATCGGGTAACATAAATGATCAGGCGCTTTAACAGCACCAGCAGCATTTCATTCTGGATATGATCTGAGGTATTGAATTCTTCAATGAATACATCGGATAGCAGTTGTAGCTTTTGCTGCGCAGGTTCATGTAGGGGAACAAACATATGATCGGTGCTGCTGAACAGGAACCCAACACAACTCACTTCACTGTCATGGTCAATAATGCAGTAAAATTCCCGGTTAAATTGCCACGCGACGATGGTGGCGGAATTTTCGAAGCTGAAAGACTGGTTGAACAAGAGTGTTAACAAAGAATTGGAAGGGAATTCATATTCCGTACCATCGATGGTGAGTGACTGTTTGACTTTCTGCAGGATTCCATGCAATCGTAAAATACTTGTTGAACCGGTCTTTGGAGAAAAACAACCGGTCAAAACCCGCTTCTTCCTTGAATAGCAGCAATTCCCCGCCTGTATTATCTTCCCGTATGGTGAGCTTCATTATTGAATAGGATAAATGATGATCGAATGCAGCGTAGTAAAAAGTCTCCGGCAGCGTTTATTCAAAATACAAAAGATGTAGGGAAGCCCAAAATTTAAGTGCTGTCATTCGCTGCATCCGTAAAGGCTCTTGCCCCATTTACCTTGGGCGGCATATCCTCGGCTTGTAACGTCCGCATTAATTATTCCTTAAAATTTATCACATATCGCTGAACATTTATCGAGATAGATTATTTTAAGTAGGAATCACCTTCAAACAGGAATCATTATGCAAAAGCAAACACTACATACCGATGTTTTATTGATAGGGGCAGGTGTCATGAGCGCTACACTGGCGACTTTGCTCAAACATTTGTCGCCGGAATATTCCATCCATATGTATGAGCGCCTCGATAAGGTGGCGGGGGAAAGCTCCGATGCCTGGAATAATGCGGGCACCGGTCACTCGGCGCTGTGTGAGCTGAACTATACACCGGAAAAAGAAGATGGCAGTATTGATACGAGTAAGGCGATTCATATTATTGAGCAGTTCGAGGTATCCAAACAGTTTTGGTCGTACCTGGTAGAGCAGGGGCAACTGGAAAATCCGGCTGATTTTATAAGAAGTACCCCGCATATGAGCTTTGTGCATGGCGATAATGATGTAGCTTATCTGCGTAAAAGATTTGATGCCCTGCAGCAATATCAACTGTATCAGGGCATGGAATACTCAGAGGATCCGGCTGTGTTGCAGGATTGGATTCCGCTCGTGATGGAGGGACGGGAACTCAGCGAGAAAACGGCCGCTACGCATATGGAACTGGGTACCGATGTTAACTACGGCGCCCTCACCCGATCTTTGATACAGGAGCTGCAGCAACAGCCTAATTTCAAGTTACATCTGGAGTTTGAGGTAGACAGCCTGGAACAGCTGCGGGATGGCAAATGGCAGGTGAAAGTAGAAAACTTACTGACCAAAGAAACGGAGCATGTCACCGCAGATTTTGTGTTCATTGGCGCAGGAGGCGGTTCTTTGCAGTTGCTGCAGAAATCAGGTATTCCAGAGGGGAAAAGGTACGGCGGTTTCCCGGTAGGGGGTGAATGGCTGGTGTGTAAAAAGGAAGAAATTGTGAACCGGCATAATGCCAAAGTATATGGACAGGCATCCGTAGGCGCTCCGCCCATGAGTGTGCCTCATCTGGATACAAGGGTCATAGAAGGACAGAAAGCCATTCTATTCGGGCCCTTTGCCACGTTTTCCACCAAATTTTTGAAGGAAGGTTCTTTCCTCGATTTGTTCGAATCTATCAAATACTGGAATATTCTTCCGCTGATGCGGGTAGGAGTAGAAAATTTCGGTTTGGAGAAATACCTTGTGGAGCAATTAAGTTTGTCGTTTGAAGACAGGATCGCTGCGCTGCAGGTATTTTATCCCAACGCCGACGGCAACGACTGGGAATTGCAGACAGCCGGGCAGCGGGTGCAGGTGATCTTTAATGACCCTCAGGAAGGCGGCTCTCTGCGTTTTGGGACAGAGGTGGTAGCCGGCGAAGATGGCACGATTTCCGCCTTACTGGGCGCTTCCCCGGGAGCATCTACGGCGGTATCTATCATGCTGGACTTGCTTAAAACCTGTTTCCCTGATCAGCTAAAAGGGAAATGGAGGGAGAAGTTGCAGGCCATGATTCCTTCTTATGGTACGCACCTGGAAGGAAATCCGGAATTATGTTATCGCATCAGAACATGGACAAGTGAAACATTACAATTAGACTGGAAGCAGCCGGAAGTAAAATAACAATAGATGAAATTATTAAGACATGGGAATCCGGGAGAAGAAAAACCTGGTATTCTCCTCAACGATGAATGGTACGACACGTCAGCACTGGGTGAAGATTATACCAATGATTTTCTGGGCAGTGGGGGATTGGAAAGACTGGCCGCCTTTATTGCGAAAGACCGGCATCAGCTGAAGAAAGTAGCGCCCACCACCCGTTTGGGGGTACCGTTGGCCAACCCGGGTAAAATTGTTTGTGTAGGATTGAACTACCGCGATCATATTAAGGAAACCGGTTTTATCCCGGAATCCGAACCCATATTATTTCTGAAAGCCATGAGTGCCCTCAACGGTCCTTTCGATGGCGTAATGATTCCTAAAGATAGTCTCGAAACAGATTGGGAAACGGAACTGGGCGTGGTGATCGGCAAAGCCGGCACCAACCTGGAACAGCCGGAGGCGATGGATTACATCGCAGGTTATATTCTTCATAATGATGTGAGCGAGCGTGCCTATATGAAAAAGAGAGGAGGTACCTGGGATAAAGGAAAAGGATGTAATACGTTTGCTCCGCTGGGACCTTATTTCGTTACCAAAGATGAAATTCCTGATCCCGGAAATTTACGCATCTGGCTTACCTTAAACGGAGAGCTGATGCAGGACGGCCATACCTCAGATCTTATTTATCCGGTGCCGGAGCTGACCGCTTACATCAGCGAGTTCTTCGGGTTGTTTCCCGGTGATATTATTTCTACCGGTTCTCCGGCGGGGAGTGGTACTGGTCGCATTCCCCAGCGTTTTCTACGCCCCGGCGATGTGATTGAATACGGTATTGATCACCTGGGCACAGCGAAGCAAACTTTCAGGGCGTATGAACGTTCCTGAAAGTTTGGTTTTATGACGCGGTTACTTTAAACGTGCAAAACAGGAAATGCTGTTTCGTGTTGAAGGGAGTAATATGTTCTTCGGTTACACATCTGACCTTTGTGAATCCGTTGGAGAATTGTGCTGCTAATGCGGCTTCATCATACTGTTGAATGGTTAAGCCGCTGCATTTTGTAGGACCATCATACGAAAAGGTGCCAATCGTCATATAGCCTTTTACTGCTTTCTCCGCAATGCGGAGATACTTTTCAACCTGCTCGGGCGTAGTCATAAAGTGAAACGCAGCCCTGTCGTGCCACAGGTCGTAGGTAGTGGTAGGATGGAAGGATACGATATCGGCCACTATCCAGGTTACTTTGCCGGCAAGTTCGCCTAAACGTTTTTTAGCCCTGTCCAATGCTTTCTCAGAGATATCGAGTACCGAAATATTTTCGTACCCTTCCTGCAACAGGAAGTCAACGAGTTTGCTGTCTCCCCCTCCGATATCGATGATTTGTGCCGACTTCGGCAGGTTCATTTCACGAATAAGTGTCAGAGAAATGGCAGGCACTTCCTGCGTCCAGCTTACTTCATTTGGCTGTTTCTCCGTATAAATATTTTCCCAATGCTTTTTCTGATCCATCGTTATCTTTTCAGGTACAAAGGTATTTATTCACGGGTACCTGCGCAAAAAGCTTATGCCGTTGCTTTTAAAGACCTGCCGCTAACGGCTTTTTGTGTCCATTTTTTTCGGATCACAAAAAGAAGGATGAAGTAGGGAGTGGATATTACTAAAAAAGGAAGGAAGAGCGGGTATACCGCCATGTCATTAAGGAAGAAACCTGTCGAAGCCATGCAACATAGCCAAAAGCATCCTACGCTTAAATTAAATACGACTGCCCATTTTACTTCCAGCCATAGTAGTAAAGTCATGAAGAAACCAAGGGCGGCATTTGACATAATGAATATAACGGATATTAGAGAGACCATGCCATAGTTATATCCACTATTCATTAATGCCCGGAAATGCCCGAACTGAAAGGAAACATTCACAATAGCAAGGCCGCTTATGACCATGCCGAGCCACACATATATTTTTAACGCCAGTGGCATTACAGCGCGTCTTCGTAGAATGGGAACCTGGGTAAACGAATCATCAAAAATTGTTTCTTGCATAGGTATGTAGTTATAGTACAGGGAATGATGTGATAAGTCATCAGGCATCGCCCAATAAAATCTTCACCATGTTTTCATGATCATTAATAAAGTGCCGGGATATTTTATAGTTCGCTGTTTCGGTATAGCTGGTTTTATGGATCCCTTTTTCTGTGAGCTCATAAATAGTCGCATCCGGGTAGGCCATTACAATAGGAGAATGCGTAGCGATGATAAACTGCGCATTCTGTTGAATCAGTTCATGCATTCGGGTAAGCATCGCCATTTGCCGGGTTGGAGACAGCGCCGCTTCGGGTTCATCCAGGATATACAAAGCATTTCCGGAGAAGCGATGCATGAACAAGGCCCAGAATGCTTCACCATGGGATTGTTCATGTAAAGAAACGCCGCCATAGTCGTCGATCACTTTTTTGTCGGATTCCTTATCCAGGTACTCAATATTAGTCCCCAGGTTAAAGAAGCTTTCACCTCTTAAAAAGAAGCCATCTTTGTGGCGTATAGGCGCCCGGGCTATCCTGATATATTCATGTAATACAGAATGGGAAGCCCGGGTAGCGAAGTTGAAATTTCTGGAACCTCCTTCCGGATTAAATCCACTGCTGACGGCAATGGCCTCGATCAGCGTTGATTTGCCCATGCCATTTTCACCGGACAGGTAAGTTACTTTAGGATGAAATTCCAGCGAAGAAAAGTTACTCAGCGCGGGAATATTAAAGGGATATTCCCGGGAAGAGGCGATCTTTTCCTTGTTGAAACTTAATGTTATCAGTCCTCTTTTCATGGCCATCGCCGCGCTTAATTTTCCGCTAAAGTAATAAAACCTAGCTATAAATCCGATCTACCACGGCTTTGAACTTCTCCATCACTGCCTTTCGTTTCAGGCTCAGTTTGGGCGTCATTTCGCCGCCGGCGATGCTCCATTCTTCCGTGAGCAGTTCAAACTTTTTAATCTGTTCTACATGATTAAAATACTGGTTGTATTTATTCACCACCTCCTGGTACATTTCCAGTACTTTAGGCGTTTTAATGGCGGCTTCATTAGTGGTAAAAGGAATATTCTGCTGGTTCATCCAGTACTTCAGATACGTATAGGCAGGCACTATCAAGGCGCCTGTAAATTTTTGTTCGGAGCCTACTACCATGATCTGTTCGATAAAAGGGCTTTCCTTAAACTTATTTTCAATAGGCTGTGGGGCAACATATTTTCCACCACTGGTTTTAAACAGTTCCTTTTTGCGATCCGTTATTTTTATAAATTTATCATCTACCCAAACGCCTACATCGCCGGTGTGCAACCAGCCATCAATTACTGTTTCAGCGGTGAGGTCCGGACGTTTGTAGTAGCCCTTCATCACACTGGGGCCTTTTACACAAATCTCTCCATCTTCCTGTAGTTTTATTTCCAGGTGGTTAATGGGAGGGCCTACCGTACCAAACTTCATTCCACCGGGTGTTTTTCTGTTTACACAGATCACGGGGCTGTTTTCCGTAGGTCCGTATCCTTCGTATACCGGGATGTCGGCGGCATTAAAAATACGCAGCAGTTTTTCCTGGCAGGCCGCACCACCGGTTACAATAAAACGGATGTTGTTACCGAGGGCCTGCCGCCATTTACTAAATACGAGTTTATTGGCAATAGACAGCTGCAGGTTATACCAACCGCCTCCACTAACGTTGTTATCATATTTTGAAGCCAGTGCCACCGCCCAGAAAAACAGGCGGCGTTTTATGCCTGTTAAATTATTGCCGGTAGCCATAATTTTTTCAAATACTTTTTCCAGCAGACGGGGAACTGTCGTAAAGCCATCCGGGCTGATTTCCTTGAGGTTAGCGCTCAGGGTATCTATGCTTTCTGCATAGTAAATACTAATACCGCTGAACAGGTAGATGTAGGTCACACATTTTTCAAAGATGTGATTCAGCGGTAAAAAGCTCAATACTTTACAAGGGTATGGGGCATCTTCAAAAGGAAAACTTTCTTTCGACGCCATTACATTCGATACAATGTTGTTATGCGTGAGCATCACGCCTTTAGGCGTGCCTGTAGTGCCGGAGGTATAAATGATGGTCGCCAGATGATGTGGATCGATATCCGCCTTGATAGTTTCCACACGTGCCAGCAATGCAGGCGTGGCTAGCGCGGTAATTTCAGACCAATGTGCAGCACCGGCTATTTCATCAAAGGTGTAGATATGTTTTAAAGAGGGTACGCCCTCTTTGATACTGTTTATTTTATCAAGTAATTCCTTGCTGCTCACGAACAAATATTTAACCGCGGCATCCTGGAGGATAAATTGTATTTCCGTAGGATTGGTAGTAGGGTACAGGGGTACCAACACGGCGCCTGTTTGTTGCACCGCAAGGTCAGTAAATACCCATTCAGGGCGGTTGTTACTGATAATCGCTATTTTATCGGCGCCTTCCGCGGTAAAATCATTTCCACCTACTCCCAGTTGCAGTAATCCGGCGCTGAAACGATTCACGATGTCGCTGACACTGGCCGTATCATAAGTTTTCCAGGCTCCATTCACTTTCGCCGCCAGCATATCCGGCTTTGGGAATTGTGATAATTGCCAGCCGATTGCATCAAAAAGTCTTTGCTTCTTAGGGAGATTGCTCATAACGCGATTTTAAAGGTGGTTGGTGCTTGTACCAGTTGTTCTAAATATACTAAATAAACAATATAGTTTATACAGTAGGGGCATGTTCGTGTAGGGTATGGGGTGATACTGGTATCTGCTGGGGTGGATTGTAGCCTCCGCCTCCGGCGGAGTTTTTTTGTCTTTGTCCAGGATTATACTGATTTAGATGATTTTCCAGATTTTGTTTTTACAGGATTAAAAAAGATTAGCGTAGCTCTAAGCGGATTTTGCTTATGGCTACGCTAATCTTTTTATTCAAAAAATCATAATAGTAAAAATCTGGAAAATCATCTAAATCAGTATAATCCTGAACAAAGACAAAAAATCGCGCTATTTATTTAAAATGGCTTTTATATTCCAGCGGTCTTTTTCCGGTAATTAATTTGAACATATTAATGAAATGCGATAAGGTATTATAACCACATTCATAACAGATTTCTGTGATGTTCTTATCTGAATCGATGAGCAGCTGACAGGCATATCCAATTCTTAACTCGGTTAAAAAGCGAACGTATGTTTTGCCTGTTTTAATTTTAAAGTAGCGGCAAAACGAGGTGCCGGTCATGTGAATCAGCTCTGCGGCATCTTCCAGTGTTAATTTACTCCGGAAATGCTGGTGCGTATATTCAATAACGGTTTTTAACCGTTGGTTATCATGTTGAGACGGATCATAGTTGAAGCTTTCTGTCGACAATAACGTATAATCACCGCTTTCTGCAATGAGGTAGAGTATCTGCAGCAATGTGAGCAACCTGCTTCCGGGGGACTGTGTCAGCAGATTTTCCATCATACCGGCAACGGTTCTGCAGGTATCACCTTCCAGTTTAATCCCTTGCCTGGAGAGCGTCAGGAGCTGGTTGAGTTTCCGCATTTCAGGCCATGCCGACAAGGTACTGCTGGGGATGTCCTGCTTGAAGAGTGCCACCACCGCCTCGCCGGATTCTCCTTTCTGTTCACGGATAAAAGTATCTTCATGACGAAAGGAATGCGGCAGGTTGGCGCCAATTAAAACAACATCACCGCTGTGGAACGGACCAATATAATCGCCTATCAGCCAGGTACCAGCGCTTTTCTTGATGTATAATAGTTCCAGTTCAGGATGAAAATGCCAGATATTGCGCATGTTTTCCCCTGTATCTTTTCGTACAGTAAAGGAACTCTCTGGCGGCGGAGTAACTTTTTTTAATACTGCTTTCATAATCGTGCTGGCAGGAGTAGAAGTAAAAAATGGTTTATGCTTACAACTAAATGTAAGTAATTTTTCTTATTTCCCACGCGAATTAAGAAAGAAGTTTTAACTACTAAACCATGTATGGCAGCGGAACCGCGCCAATAATAGAAATATGCTGGGTTTAATGACCCGATCCGGCAATCGGGTCACACTATATTTTGGCTGTCCGGGCCCATAGGTTGTTGCTACTACATTATTTAAATCCGAACTTAAAGCCAATTACCTTCCATGATGGCAGGTTGGCCGGTTTGCTGATCACCAGTGCATCCTCTTCGGCTTTCCACTGCAGTTTTTCTTTGCTGCCCAGCAGGGTGACAGACGTGATTTTCTTATTATTCAGCGTACTTTTTTTACCTAATGATTTGATACGAATGTCACCGGAAGGGATGTCCAGGAAATAGGCATACAGGTCGTTGCCCTTG
>NZ_DATCVJ010000725.1:0-13708 GCF_036566945.1 Chitinophaga sp.
TGATGGCGTTATCGACGACAAAGATCGTACTTATGTAAAAGGAAAGTATCCCACTTTTCAGTATGCGGTTAACCTGGGTGCTTCCTGGAAAAACTTCGACCTGAGTGCACAGCTGTATGCTTCAGAAGGACAAAAGATTTATGTGAATGGTTGGGGCATAGAGCCGTTCAGACAAGGCTCCGTACCTACCACCGATTGGCGTAACCGCTGGACCCCGGAAAATCACAGCACTACCATGCCAAAAATCTATGTGGCAGATGGATATGCACCGGTACAGAATTATACCTCTACCTACTACCTGAAAGACGCATCTTTCTTAAGACTGAGAAATGTGCAGGTAGGCTATAATTTGCCAAAGGCTACCCTGTCCAAAGTGGGTATAAAGTCTTTGCGGGTATACTTTACAGCAGATAACGTATTTACCATCAGCAAATTCCCGGGACTTGATCCGGAACGTGTAGGAGACGGTAATTATGTTACCTATCCACAAACAAAAACTTACACTTTCGGCGCCATGGTGCAGTTTTAATTTCTTCTGTTAAATGATTCAGTTATGAAAAAATGTCAGCAATACATACTATTAATAGCCGTTGCAGCAACCACACTGTTTAGTGGCTGTAAGAAGATACTGGATGTAATGCCACCAGATGAATTAGCGACTTCGCAATTCTGGAAAACACCAGAGGATGCAGATAAAGGGCTCACCGCTTTGTATAACTATCTGTATGCCAGTAGTGGTGGTTATGCTACCTCACAGTTTTCTGTTTTTGCCTGGGATAATTTCACGGATGATTCCTATGGGCAGTATAACTATGGTGGTGGCCGGAATGCACTCACCTCCGGCATTACCCCGCAATCCGGAGATTTTGTAAATGCCTATTATGTAAACAGCTACCAGGCCATCGCTGCTGTCAATTCATTCCTCGCCAATGTAGACAAAGTAATATCCGGTGATAAGCTGACGCTCTATAAAGGAGAAGCTTATTTTCTCCGGGCATTTAATTACTTCTGGCTGGCACAGCTCTATGGTAATACCGTGATCATCACAGAAGATCCATTCACGGTTGATTTTACTTCTTCCCGCGCTAAATCCAGCAGAGAAGATGTGCTGAAGCTCGTGTTAACTGATCTGGATGCCGCTATTGCAGCATTACCGGATGTTGCCTATGGCGACGGTCACGCCGTGAAAGCCACCGCACAGGGATATAAGGTAAGGGTATTGATGTTCCAGAAAAAGTATGCGGAAGCAGCAGCCCTGGCCAACACAATCATTACCGCCAATAAATACAGTCTGAACGCCAGCTATGCCGGTAACTTTTATAAACCAGACCAGAATAACAGCAAAGAAATCATGTTTTCTGTAAGGTACCTGCGTGCCAATATCCTGCACCAGGACGTGGCGATTGCGGTGAACCTGCAACGCTGGAAAGGAGAACAAGGCACACAGGACCTGATCGATGAATATGAAGCAGCCGACGGTAAAGACACGGCTTCTTCTGCGGTATATGTAAAGGGCAAGCCTTATGAAAACAGAGATCCGCGCATGCGACTCAGCTTCTTCTTCCCCGGCGATACCAAGGCACAGGGATGGCCCTTTACCGGCGCACTGTCTGTGGCCACTCCCGGAAAAGATAGCTGGACAACAGGCTACTATGCCGTGAAAAAATGGCTGGACCCTTCCCTCGTAGATCCTGACTATGGTACGATAGACGATAACGACTTTGTATTGCTGCGCTATGCCGACATCCTCCTGATGTATGCTGAAGCACAGAATGAAGCTGCCGGCCCCGATGGAACCGTATATGCTGCCATCAAGCTGGTAAGGAACCGGGCCAATATGCCGGATCTTCCTGCCGGTTTATCACAGGCAGATATGCGTACCCGTATCAGGCATGAAAGAAGAGTGGAATTTGCGTTGGAAGGACTACGTTATTTCGACCTGAGAAGATGGGGCATTGCCAAACAAAAACTGAATGGTTTTATTCCCAATCCTTTGCAACCGACTGTTAAAACAAAGTACCAGGATAATTATGAATTCTGGCCTATTCCACAAAGTGAAATAGACCGTAATGCACCGGTGCTCCTACAGAACCCGGGCTACTAAAGGTTTTGAGTTACATATGAAACGCTGTAAAGTAAGGATGCATTCCCTGCTTTACAGCGTTTCGTTTTTATCTGCCTTTAAAGTATTTTGCTGCCCCAAACATATAAATTTCCAAAACATGGATAAAAAAATAGCGTTGATAACCTATCAGCAACAAACAGGAGGCGTGGCAGACCCTGAAGCAGACCTGTTGCTGCAATTTCTGCGCGGAAAAGGACTCGATATCACCACCATAGTATGGAATGCCCCCAACATCAACTGGGAAGAATACGACGTGGCCATCATAAAATCACCCTGGGATTATCATGAACAAATTGATGCTTTCTATGCCTGGCTGAAGGTACTGGAACAGGCAGGGGTACAATTATTGAACCCCGCAGACACGATCGTTTGGAACAGCAATAAAAAATATCTCCTCGAAATAGCCGCTGCCGGTTTACCCATTATCCCGTCTTCCTTGCTGGAGAAGGGCACAGTACCCGACTGGCAATCGTTTTTTCGGTTATGGGATACTGATAAAATAGTGCTGAAACCCTGTGTAAGTGCCGGCGCCAGAAATACACTGCTGCTGACCTCCGACGCAGTAGCTGAGAAAAGCAGTGAGCTGAACACCTGGCTGCAAACAGAAGATTACCTCGTACAACCCTACCTGAAAGAAATTGAGGAAGGAGAATGGTCATTCCTCTTTTTTGGTGGTACATTTAGTCACGTGTTGTTAAAAACGCCTAAACAAGGTGATTTCAGGGTACAAGCTCATCACGGAGGTAGTACCAGTCAGGCTGCCACAACGGATAGCTATATCAATAAAGCGAAAGCTTATGTAGACCGTTTCGGAACAGGACTGTTGTATGTACGTGTGGATGGTGTCATTAAAGACGGAGAATTTTACCTGATGGAACTGGAACTGATTGAGCCGTACCTGTTCCTCAGCACCGCGGAGCATGGGTATGAAAATTATTATACGGCATTAATAACTTTGTTATAATAATATGATATTAAAGGCCATCCCGTTTCATCGAAACGGGATGGCCTTTAATAAATAAGATCATTTTTCCGTAGCAGGTGGTGTGGCATTTCTTTCCTTCATCAGAAGTTCTACCATTTCCCGGAGTTGTTTGATTTCTTTATCTTGCTGGATAACATACAACGTGAGCTCTTCAATTTTCTGCATGTGTTTCTGTTGCATGTCGCCGAGATCTATACCTTCTTTCTCTATTTCGGCAGCAGCGGATATGCCGGGTAGGTGTTTATTTTTTAAAATCTGTCTTTCCAACTCTGTCAGAGAAGGCAGTACATAGTCATTCTCAAAAACAAAATCCGCCCAACCGGTGGTGGTCACTTTTACTTTCTGAGCGGTAATGGTACCGCGAACCGCTAGTTCTGTCTGCGGCTTGGCGGTATTGATACCCACTTTACCGTCATCCATGATCGTAAACCTGTTGGCACACATACCACCTGTTGAACATCCTTTAAAGTCATAGGCCCAGAATTGAAGGCTGTTGCCATAACTAGAACCGCCAGCATTTAAGATGACCCATCGCTGACCTTCTCCTGCCCCTGTTTTGATTGGATTAATCAGGCTGACTAAGCCACCGATCTGGCTGACAGAATCCAGCCGATAACTCATCAATGAACCATTGGCCTGTATATTACCGGCTACTTCGAGTTTTTGCGTCGGTGTTGTGGTGCCAATACCTATTTTACTATTTGTTTCAGTGATGGAAGGGTACTGCGCATGCGCAAAAAAAGGTATTGCTCCAAAGAGCAGGGTTATCAAATATTTCATTAGAAGGGATTTATTATCGCAATTTAACTAAATAAACTTCCGAGATGTATTTTTATCATCACAAAATTTATCAAGATAAATCTGTCATTACATAATGGAATGAAACAGCCCACCAGGCTCGCCAGCTTACTTTACGCGGCTATGCTATTAATAGTTCTTACGTTAGGAAGACAATTTTTGCAATTTTATCAGCTGGATTTTAAATAGTATAACAGAATGGTACTCCTGGCATATCGTTTATCTGAACTTATCACACGCTGCATTTATTTTGTGGCTACACGAATCATGATAACACCTTTGGCGGGAATGGAAAATTCAGCCGGCAGCACACGTTGTTTGGCTTCCAGTAAATCGCTCTCCCATATTTGTAGCGCAGTATGTTTATTTTTAGGCGTTAATGTAACCGTGCTGTTGGTAGCAGCGGTATTCACCAGTTGCAGTAATACGCCATCGCCACCGGCGGCAGGATAAATGTTTTCTGTATACACATCATTACCGCGGATATCGAAAAACAGACTTTCTGTGGCGGGGCCACTGGCAGTTGTTACTACTGGTGGCTGATGATTTTCGAGACCACTGGCATTCGCTGCTGCAGCGCTATAAGGGCCATGTACCTGTAAATAGTAATGGAAAGTGGTCATGCCTTCCTGATCTCTCCGGAAGTTGGTATGCCACAGGTTATTCATGACCCAGGAAGAAATAAGTGGCTGCTGTTCCATAAAACTGATCCAGTGCGGAGAGTTGTGTAATCCGCCCAGCAGACCGGCAGTAGGATACTGTCCTATTTCAAACAGGGGCGCGTCAGGACTGCTCCATGTAACACCCGTTTCGTTGTTGGATACATCCACCCAACGCTGCTGCGTATACCAGTTCCTGTTAGTATGCGGCAACTGATCTGTTTCCGCAGTAATGCTACCCCATGGAATACTATATCTCACCTGACCTCCCGGTATCCGGAAAGGAAATACAAAGTGTACACTTTCCTTGTCGCCGATGGCGGTTTTATCGATGGTGTTGATCAGCGTAATGCGGTCTTCACCTGCTACCAGTCTTATTTCCCGGTCGAGGGAGCGGGCGCCGGGCGCTGGACTACTTACCAGCAGACTCACTACCAGCGGGCCTTTTTCCTTTATCCGGATGTTGGCCATGCCGCTGTACGCTACCTTCTCTGCAGAATCTCCCGGGAGGTAATTGTATTGGTTCAAACCGGCGCTATCAGCAAAATTCGATTTATAACCCTTTTTAAGCAATTGTACGATGTTGCCGCTCCGATCATCCACTTTAATGGAATAAACGCCGTTTTCGAGGCTGTTATGGCTAATGGAAGCGTGTTGTGCCGCCCATGCCTTGCCTGGGTGTATGGTGAACCGTTGTTTGGAAAAAGCGGGGAGTGTTGTCAGGAACGCCAGTTCTCCGGTGCTAAGTCGTTGGGAAGGCCGCTTTTTGCCTTGTACATCTTTTACCAGGTCGCCGTTGGCGCTAAGGTTGGCGGGTACGGTCACCAGCGTAGTACGCGGGTGATCGATGGTGTTGTATACGTCGATGGCCGACGCGGTATTCGCATCGCCGCGGACATTAGCCAAAGCGTCGTTGCGCGTATCGGTAATAGCTGCATCAGTCGTACTTGCATGCAACAATGCCTGAGATCCTGCCTGTGCATTCAGCGCAAAGGCCTGTTTAAATGCCCATTGTGAAACGGCTTTGGGATCTGCTGGTTCAGACACACTATTGTAAGCGCCCCAGGTATGTTCGTTGAACATGATCAGGTCTGTCCATATTTTGTGGAAGGAATCTGCAGGATAGCCGGCTTTATTTCTCAATGCCCAGATAGCGCCAGCCTGTTGCAGCCGATCGGATGCATGGCGGTTAATGGCGGTTTCGCGGGCGGCAGAGCCGATACCATCGGTCCAGTATTCGGTATAGTCGCCGGCGATCACCGGAATTTTATCTTTCCAGGCAGCTTCAAAGTCACCAAAGAATTGTTTCACCGAGGTAATAATCAGTTGGGGAGATGCATACCTTTCATTCCATGCTTTTACAGCGTCGGGCAGCTCGGGGTCTATCGGCGCGTTATCGCTCATGGCCCAGGTGAGCAGGGTCATGTCGTATGGAAATGGGCTATCCTCCAGTTTAGCGAGGTAGTCGAACAGGTAGGGATTCAGGAAATTTTCTTCCGGCTTGCCGGTATAATATGGTTTGGGATCTTCTATGGTAAAGAAGTTAGGGATTTTGCTGCCTTTCAGCGTATAGCCGATAGAGTAGGGCGATGATTGCCAGAAAAGCAGTTGTTGTTTTCCGGAAGGGGAGCGCCAGTAAAAGGGCTTGTCGCGCCATTGTCCGGAGCTGCCAATGCGGTCGTTGGCATTAGGTGCGCTGAGGAAATAGTGGATCCCGGTAATATCTGCCTGGCTGCTGAGTCCCCAGGAAGCGCCGGGCACGTCGCCCTGGAACATGGTATGCATGGTGATGCCATAATCTTTGGCGAGGTGGGCGCCGGTGTAAAAGAGCTGCAACAGCTGCGCGGAGCTGGTAGCGCTGGTATTGGTATTGGCGTATCCGCCATCGAGATTGATCCATCCTTTTTTCACCGCATCACGAAATACCCGTTTCTTCTCTTCGCTGGCGGCGGCGAGGTATTTATCTACCACCCAAAGGGCCTCAGTATTCCATCTGAAGCGGGCTGCTGCGGGGTAATTGGCTGTGCGGGCTGCTATTTTAATGGCTTCGTCAATGTTGTTCATATGAATGGCCAGCACTTTTGCCTGTACGTTGGTATAGCCTACGTCTACATGGGAGTGGGGCATTACATATACTTTCCACTGCCGGGCAGGCGCTACTATACAACTGGCGCGGGCATTATGCCCTGCAGCGGCGTAACGGACAAACAACTGTGTGTTTTTCGTGACCGGCGGACCCGGCAACGGCAGCTCGTAGCTGCTGATGCCAGCGGCACTGGCGGGCAGCGACAGGCTGTCCTCCTGTCCGTTAAAGGAAAGGTAAATGGTAGCGGCTGCATAACTGCGGCCACCATGAAAATCCATGCGTACCATTCTGGCCGCACTGCCATGATGATTCAGATAGGCAACGGTAGGCTGTAATTCAATGCTGGTAAAGAGAGTAGCTTTTTCCTGTGCAGTGGCCTGCAGGGAAAAAAAGCAGCAGCAAAGGAGGAGTTTTGCCAGTAAATGTTTCATATGTACAAACATACGTACATATTGGGAGATAGCAAAAAGCATAAAGCATAAAGCAAAAAGCTATTGAAGCGAATGATGGAAGCGAATGAATTAAAAAGGTTAGTCATGCGAGCAAATAAGTTATTAAAGCGAACAAAAAGCAAAAAGCTATTGAAACATATGATCAGCGGGAAAAAATATTCGCTTCTATCATTCGCTTCAATAGCTTTTTGCTTTATGCTTTCCGCTTTACTAGAACCCTGGATTATTGGGCAAAAGATTCGGGTTCACATCCAGTTCCTGTTTAGGAACGGGGAACAGCAAATTCTTTTCCGCAAAAGTAGCATTGAACACAGTGGTGTGTCCTATGAAATTATCCCAGTTGCCGGTAACATCGTTATGTACTTTCCGGGTGCGGATCATATCGAACCACATTTTATTTTCAAAGCACAGTTCGAAGTAACGCTGCAGCCATACTTCCTGCTCGAAAGCAGTTTGCGACATATTAGCAGGTAACGGTCCTAAATTCGCGCGGGTGCGGATGGCTCTCACATAATTGAGTGCATCTGCATTAGGACCACCTTCTGCGCGGTTAGACGCTTCTGCATACATCAGGTACACATCGGCGAGGCGGTAGATGGTATAGTTAAGATCAGACTTAGCGGTATTCACCACTGCCAGTGAATCAAAGAATTTGTAGATATACGTATTCTTGAAAACAACCGTATCCGCGCTGCCGATTTTTTTGTATTTGGTATAAAAGAATTGTCTTTCCTGTACCCGCTTATCGCCTGCAGCAAATGACTTGATAAACTGAGGAGTAGGATATACGGATCCGTATTCATCAGAATATTTGGAGATGCCTGCATAGTTGGGAATGGTAAGTGGCGTCAACGGGTTGGTAGAAGGCACGGAGGCTGCAAACTGCACCTGGAAAATAAATTCGCCGATGTTTTTGTTTTGCGGATTAATCATATCCGTGTAATTCCTGAAAAGCGAGGCGCCGCTGTTGGCAATTACCGCTTTGGAGGCTGCTGCGGACAGTGCATAATACTGGTTGCCACCATTAATAGCCGCACCGGCATAAGTGAGATACACATCTGCCAGCAGTGTTTGCACAGTACTCATACTCACGTATCCGGTATTGTCTTTCCATGGCAGCGTTGATTTTGCAGCTTCTACCAGGTCAGGAATAATAATACTGTCGTAAATCGCTTTGGCAGGTGTACGCGGCAAATTCACACTGGCAGGACTAGGATCTGTTGGTACCTCCGTTACTTTTGGAACCGCGCCATACATTCTTACCAGGTAAAAATAGTACAATGCACGCAGGGCTCTCGCCTGTGCCAGCTGATTGGTGGTAGTGGCAGCGGGTTGTATGGCCTTCGGAATGTTTTGTATTGCCAGGTTACAAGCGCCTATGCCAAGGTACATACGTTGCCACCAGGTGTCTACATAAAACGAAGTGATATTGTAAGTAAGGTTCTGGAAGTTGATAAAGCCGGTTTGTCCGAGGTCACTATTGGATTTACCGGTCATGAACTCCATCAGGTTGTAGGTATTACCACCATAGGACGACGGCTGTCCATAGATGACTCCCTGCAGGTTCTGATAACAGCCATTGGTAAAAGCGGCGGCCACTTTAGGGCTGGTGAGATCGGCATCCGGCGTGAGGAAGTTAGTAGGTTTTTCTTCCAGAAACTTTTTGCAGGAGCAACTGAGCAACACCAGCAACGCTATTAATATATGTTTTGTCGTTTTCATTTTCAGATTTTTTAATTCACTAAAATGATATCACATCAACGGTTACACGCAACAGCACTAAAAATTAAGATTTACACCCAGGTTCCACACGCGGGGGCGTGGATAAGGGAAGAAGTCAATGTTCTGAGAGAAACCTGTGTTTGTACCATAGGTACTGTTAAACGTATCTACTTCCGGATCGTAACCAGTGTATTTGGTGATCAGGAACAGGTTTTGTACGCTGGCATATATACGGAAACGCGTGATATGACTTCTTTCAAGGAACGCATCCGGGAAGGTGTAACCGAGTGTGAAGTTCTGACCGCGGATGTAAGAACCATCTTCCACCCACCAGGTATCAAAGTGAGAATCCTGTGTGAATTTATAACTGCGCACCTGTGCAATAGAGGTGTTCTGATTGGTAGGCGTCCAGGCATTTAATACGGTAGCCAAACTGTTGGCCAGTGTTTGACGGTCTTCCGTAGAGTGTTTAAAGGTAGCTGCTGTATTTACGCCTTGTACAAAACGTATATCACAGGTAAGATCCCATCCTTTGTATTTGAAGTTGGTGCTGAATGTACCGGTCCATTTTGGATAGGCACGGCCAATGATGCTGTAAAAAGGGTTGCCGTTGGCGTCGTATATGTATTTTCTGTCGCCGGGCAACAGGGAATGCTTGGCTGCTTCGGCTGCTTCATCCGTGCTGTACGTGCCCAGCCTGGTCATGCCGTAGAAGGAACCGATAGGTTCACCTACCCGCAATACGTTGGTCTGTCCCAGGAAATTAGGACCGGGGAAGATATCCGCATTACCATCATTCAGCGTTAAAATTTTGTTTTTGTTAGATGCAAAAATGAAATTGGTGCTCCAGGTAAAGTTTGTGTTTTGAATATTGATCGTATTCAGATTTATTTCAAAACCCCTGTTCCTTACCGAACCAATGTTCTTGTACACATTCATATTGTACGTACCGGAAGACCATGGCAAAGGAGCGGCCAGCAACATGTCTTTGGTGGTACGGTTGTAGTAATCCACATTCAGGTTAATACGGCTTTGTAAAACAGACAATTCGATGCCTGCATCCACCTGGTTGGATTTTTCCCATTTAAGATTGGGGTTACCAATATAGCCGGGCACCAAAGTAGGCTGGTTGGAGCCATTGATAACGGTTTGATCAGGTCTGTACTGCGGGTCGTTCTGGAACTGACCAATTTCCTGGTTACCGGAAAGTCCATAACTGGCGCGGATCTTCAGGTTGTTGATGAATTTGCTGTGTTTCAGGAATTCCTCTTCAGACACACGCCATGCAGCAGCTACGGAAGGGAAGAAGGCAAATTGTTTGGACGGACTGAATTTGGAAGAACCGTCATATCTGCCCGTGGCGGTAAACAGGTATTTGTTGTGCAGGTTGTAATTCACACGTCCATAATATGAGTTCATGTCCCAGGGCGTTGTCAGCGAGGTGGCATTGGAACGTACAGATCCGGCCCCGAGGCTATTCCACTGGAAATAATCAGACAGGAAGTTTTGCGTTTCCACGAAGTCATTTTCTCCTGAATATTTGATAAAGGAGATACCTGCTACCGCATTCAGGCTGCTGTTGTTTTTGAATTGTTTGTTATAGGTAAGATAGCTTTCTGACTGCCAGTATTTGTTGTAGTTATTGGTAATATTGGCAACACCACCCTGATCCTGCGACAGGTGAGGCAAATCACCGGCAGAGTAGTAGTTGGCCTTCGTGCTGACCAGGTCATAACCAAAATCTGTTTTGAAATCCAGGTCTTTGGTGATGTGGAACAACAGGTATACATTACCCAATGTATGTTGCAGGTTGTTGAGCGTGTACCGGTTCTGCGCAATATGCACGGGGTTAGGACCTCCTTCCAGACCCGCAATATCATTATTGCCTGCCCAGGTGCCGTCAGGATATCTTACCGGCACAATAGGTACTTCTTCCGTTACCATCCTGGCTACGTTCAGCGAACCGTTACCATCAGAAATCATTCTTTGTTTGCTGGAAATGATATTGAGACTACCACCTATTTTCAGCCAGTCTTTTACATCATTGTCGAATGTTACCCTGGCGGAATATCTTCTGAACCAGGACTGTGTCATTAAACCATTCTGATCCAGGAAACCGAGAGAGGCACTGTACAGCATTTTTTCGTTACCACCCTGGAAGTTCAGCTGGTGGCTGGTAGAAACAGCAGGTTTATATACTTCTTTCTCCCAGTTGGTATTGTAAATGGGCTTATCGTTGGCGTCAAACAGTAACGGGAAATTCTGATGATTCAATGCTGCCGGTGGCGCCCAGGTACCATGGTCCGGATCGAATTTGGTGGCATTCACAAATGCTTCGTTGTATACTTTTACAAATTCATCTGAATTCAATGTTTTAAGATGTCTGGACAGCGTACTTACGTTCACATCGCCCTGATAGCTTACTTCGGTAGGACCAGCTTTACCACGTTTGGTCGTAATCATGATAACGCCGTTGGCGCCTCTGGCACCATAGATCGCGGTGGAAGATGCATCTTTTAATACTTCTAAAGAGGCGATATCATTGGGATTGATGGCGTTACCATCTACGCCCGCTACTCCATCTACCACATACAGTGGATCTATGGCGGAGTTGATAGAACCTATACCACGGATACGCACCTTCGCAGCCTGGCCGGGAGCACTGCTGTTTACGTTTACATCCACACCGGGTATTTTACCCTGTAATGCCTGTGAAATATTGGGCACTGGTGCATCCATGATTTGCTCGGCCTTGAGGGAAGATACCGCACCCGTCAGATCAGATTTTTTTACGGAACCATAACCAATAACCACGAGATCATTCAGGGTATTGGCCTGTTCCGATAATACTACGTTGATAACGGTTTGGTTGCCTACTTTCACTTCTTTCGTAGCAAATCCTGTAAAGGAAAATACAAGGACCGCATTCACATCGGGTACCGTTATCGTAAAAGCACCTTTGGCGTCTGCAATCGTGCCTTTTACGGTACCCTTAATGGCGACTGTCGTATTCGGGATTTCGCTCCCGTCGGCAGCATTGGTGACCTTGCCACTTATTTTAATCTGAGCCATTGCATGCATGGAGAGTAGTAGACATGCAAGCACGTAAACAAGTTTTGTTTTCATAACAAGTCTTTAGTGATGATGGAATAATAGCCGGTAAATCGTTCGTTTAGCTGATAATGTGTGTGGGATTGCATTACACGTGGAAACCCCACCTTTACAAGTTGATTTTAGTCTCGAATCATAGTAATAACAAGTTTTTTAAATCGGATAGATTTGGTTGAATAATGAATAATAAATGAACAGCCGTAATTGTTTACTATTTTCTGTTATTTACCGCCCATTTTTTAAGTAGGGTGATAGCATCGAGTAATACGCCTGCTTCTCCTCTGAAATTTCCTGATCCTTTGGGTGTGCCTGTCTTAACGTCGTACCATTCAAAGAAGCCCTGATGAGCAATGACGCGATCCGTCATGGGTTTAAGTTCATCAACAGCTTCGGTTATAAATCCATTTTTTATGAGGGCTTGTATCATGCGGCCGCCAAACCATGTCCAGTCGCCTGCGTTCTGATAAACGTAGGGATGCATATTGGGATATTCCTGCGCCGGGTAGGGCGGATACACCGTTATGCCAATGGTGGCGAACTTTTCTTTTGAAGCAGCCTGTATCATCTGTTTGTTGATGATAGCGATTTCTGCTTTGGAATGAAATCCGGCGAGTACTGCACAGGCAGAACCACCGGTGTACAAAATTTCTTTTTCATTAAAGGAGGGAGAAAAGGGACTGTCATTGAGGTAGAGGTGTGGAATGTATTTCTGTGCTGCCGGGTCCCATAGGTATTTGCGCACATTTTTCCGGATACCGGCGGCTACCTGTTTCCAGTTCCGCGTGGTTTGGTAATCCGCTGGTTTCATGGACAGAAAGTCCTGTATGGCTATCACAAACATGGCATTATCGTAAATGTCAATGGCCCATTTCGTTTTTTCGTTGATGGCTACGCCCCATCCGGTTTCGGGTTGCACATCTCCCCAGTCGACGGTAGTGGCACCGGTAATGAGGCCATATTTTGACGACCAGCGGTCTTTCAACAGGTACTCCAAAGCCCACTCCATGCGTTGCAAAATCGTTTTATCACTAAGGGCCAAAAAAAGAAGACTCCGGTCGCCGGTAGCAACAACGTATTTATTTACGGCCTGTATCAGAGAAGATTCCTGATCTGTCTCTACCGTATTTTTATGGGCGGCCCACTCAGGCGCCAGATCTGAATAACGATATTGGTAACCTACGTTTGCTTTTTCTTTTTTGATGACACCGTCGGAGATATTGCCATCATTCCCCTGCATTTTAAAAAACAGCAGCAACATCTCTTTGATCGTGTCGCGGGGAAGCACCTGCAGGGAGCCATTAATAAAAGTATTGAAATCTCTGATCCAAACTTCTCCATAAGAAGTACCGGCAGATAAACCGGTCAGTAATTGTAATGCACGGCCTTGTACGGTATCCAGTTGGCTGTCTTTGAGGATAGACGCCGCCAGGACCGATGTAGGCGTATTTTGAGCCTGTGTGCTCTCCGTAAGGAAAGCACACAAAGTAATACCTGCTATTATGGGAATCAGATTTTTCATAATGTGGCCCCGGCTATTATGTACAAACATAGAAACATTAACGTATTAATGCAAGAAAAGTTTTTCACATGCGTGATTTATTATCTTTCTTATCTAATGACATGATTATTAATTTAATTAGACAGTAGCTATTTGTTTAATTTGAAAAAATGACATCGATCTCATTTTCCCCCTTGACCATACATACCTACCAAAATAAGAGGGGCTAAAATTGTTTTTCTAGTTATTTTCCAGTTGCTTTGCAGACATGA
>NZ_DATCVJ010000726.1:0-3361 GCF_036566945.1 Chitinophaga sp.
ATGCAGCCAGCACCGGTGCGATCAATTACCTGAACCTGGCAAAAGAAATTCTGCAAAAACATAATTACACGAAAATTAAATCCAAAGACAAAATCCTAGCTATCAACGATGACCAATCCAAGTAAGAAAGAGGCATTGGGTAAAGGCATCCGCTCACTGCTTCAAAACATTGACACAGATCTGAAGCACACTGCCAGCACCCTGGGTGATAAAGTAGCAGTACCTAATGCTGTTACCGGTATTGAACGCATTCCGCTCGATCAGATTGTTACCAATCCGAAACAGCCGCGTCGTGACTTTGATGAGGTTACTTTACAGGAGTTAAGCCAGTCTATCAAACTGCACGATGTTATCCAGCCTATTACTATTGCTAAAATCAGTAACAGGAAATTTCAGCTGATTGCTGGTGAAAGAAGACTCAGAGCCAGCAAACTTGCTGGTTTGAAAGATATTCCGGCCTACATCCGCCAGGTAAATGACCAGGAACTCCTGGAACTCGCCCTGCTGGAAAATCTGCAACGCGAAAACCTCAACGCCATTGAGGTGGGCCTGAGTTACAAACGGTTAATGGAAGAATGCACCCTTACACAGGAGCAGGTAGCCGACCGCATGGGCAAAGAAAGAAGTACCGTTACCAACTATATACGTTTACTCAAACTACCACCCGATATCCAGGTAGCCGTACGGAATGGTCAACTCAGCATGGGACATGCCCGTGTGCTGACCGGCGTGGAAAATGTGGAAAACCAGCTTTTCCTTTACAATGAGATCCTGAAAAGTGGATTGTCTGTAAGACAAACAGAAGAATTGGCGCGCAGGATCAACCAATCCGATAAAAACCAGCAGCAGAAACCTGCCAAATTAAAGTTAGCACCTGCTTTTCAGAAAATACAGGACAAATTAGCTACTCATTTCTCCACCAAAGTAAAACTGGACAGAGGAAAGAGCGGCAAAGGCAGTATTTTAATTGAATTCTATTCAGATGAAGAACTGGATAGCATCCTGGAAAAAATAGACATATACGGTGGCTAATAAGGCGGAATACATACTTCATTCACTACAACGTTGTTTTTTATTGTTTTTGCTCACGATGGTAATGGCTGTTCCCCTCCGGGCACAGGATACTTTACGTCCTATCCAAAAAACAATGGATACACTGATCCGGCCCATACCCGCTCCGGGTACGGATACAGTGAAAGCAAATAAATCCATTTTTGTAGATTCTGCTTATGTTCCCAATTCCAAACAGCCACATAGTCCGCGTAAAGCGACCATCTACTCAGCTGTATTTCCGGGCCTGGGACAGGCATACAACAGAGAATACTGGAAAATGCCGCTGGTATATGCAGCCATAGGTACCTGTACGTATTTCTTCATCGATAATATGAAGACGTATAAGCTATACCGTGATGCTTACCGCTTGCGGGTGGATGGCAATCCGGATACCAATGATACCGATCCCCGTACCACACCTTATGATACAGAATCATTGAAGCTTGGCAGGGATCAGTTCCGTCAGTATGTGGATTACTCCGTATTGTTTTTTATATTGGCTTATGGGCTCAATATTGTGGATGCAACTGTATTTGCGCACCTGCGCAACTTCGACATGTCTGATGATCTCAGTATGCGTATATCTCCGACACTGATCAATAACCGTACACTGGGCATTGGTGTCAATATATCCATAGGCGGCAAAAAAGCCAAAGGCAGCAAGTATTTTGCCGGCCGCTGATCATTCATTTATCAATCAACATTACATACAACTTACAAGGGTCATGAAAATAGCGCTTATCGGATATGGTAAAATGGGACAGGCAATAGATGCTATTGCCACTGCTAAAGGGCACGAAATTATTATCCGGGTAGACGTAAACAGTCAACACCTGCTGGAAAAGGAACACCTCGAAAAAGCAGATGTAGCCATTGAGTTTACCACACCTGAAACTGCCTACAGCAACATTTTAAAATGTTTTGAAGCCAATGTACCGGTAGTTTCCGGTACCACCGGATGGCTGGATAAGCTGCCGGAAATAAAGGCGATCTGCGAAGAAAAGAAACAAGCCTTTTTGCATACCACCAATTTCAGTATCGGCGTAAATATATTCTTCGAAGTAAATAAAAAACTGGCGGAACTAATGGCCAGCCAGCCACAATACAACGTGTGGATGGAAGAAATTCATCATACCCATAAAAAGGATGCCCCCAGCGGTACTGCCCTTTCACTGGCACAGGACGTGATGGCCAATGTTACCCGCAAAACCAGCTGGGTAAACGACTATAGCAACGAATCCGGTGTATTGCCCATCATTTCCAAAAGAATAGATCCGGCGCCGGGTACCCACATCGTCAACTATACTTCTGATATCGACGACATTACCATTACGCATACCGCACACTCCAGACAAGGTTTCGCTGCCGGAGCTGTAGTAGCCGCCGAATGGATCAAAGATAAAACCGGCGTGTTTACCATGCGGGAGGTATTGGGATTGAGCTGTTAGCTGTTAGCTTTTAGCCAATGCAGCGAAGATTAATATAACATATTCTTCGCTGCATTGGCTAAAAGCTAAAAGCTAACAGCTAACAGCTAAAAACTGCTTATCTTTGCAGGAATATAAAGTGCGTACCGCACTATTAGTTCATCCGGGAGGGATGCAAACCAGTCAGTATGTTATCGAAAAAAACACAATACGCATTTCACGCATTAGTGCACCTGGCAGAGAATGTAGATAAAGGCCCCATCCTTATATCTGAAATCGCACAGGAAAAAAATATTTCTATCAAATTCCTGGAAAATATATTACTGGAATTGAAGAATGCCGGTATCCTTGGCAGTAAAAAAGGAAAAGGAGGGGGATACTACCTGATGCGCGCTCCTAAAGAGATTGCATTGGCCAAAATTATCCGCCTGCTGGACGGTCCCATCGCCCTGCTTCCCTGTGTGAGCCTGAATTATTACGAACGTTGCGAAAATTGTCGCGATGAAGCCGTATGCGGCCTGAATGAAGTCATGGGAAAAGTAAGGGACTCCGCCCTTAAAATACTGGAGAACAAAACATTAAAAGATATCCTGACCCGGAACTAAAGTCCAGGTTACAGGTACTGCAACAGCCGGCTGATAAAGCCGGCTATCAGCCTGACTACATCCTGATACATCTCCCTAAATAATCCAGTCAACAACGAAACCTGCTATCCCATATTTTCCTGAAATCATCCCAATAACTGCAAGCCGGTTTTACCGGCAGCACATCTGTCTTCATCAGCCATATGAGTGAAGCCCGGCACTTACAGGGTAGCTTTGCCCCCCAGGAGATCTATCTTAACCTTCTTCCTAAATTATTCCGCTAATAACACTGCTGCT
>NZ_DATCVJ010000727.1:0-2799 GCF_036566945.1 Chitinophaga sp.
CTCTGTAATTTTCCTCCTGCAAAGATCGGAATGGCCACATTGGCGGATCCGTAAGCTGCCTGATTTACTTTAGGACTTTCGGTAGCACTTCCACCGCTGTTGTCTCCAAGTTTCAGTTTCAGGTCTATGTTCGGCTGTGTAAGACGAAGATAGGAACCGGAAACACTCACGTCTGGTAATTGCCTTTCATTTGCTTCTTTGAGTGATGCCGTAGCCTGATCTACTTTAGCATGGCTCACTCTTAACTGTTTGCTGTTTTGTATACTCAGCGATATGGCTTCATTTAACGAAAGCGGTTTTACGCTCTGTTGTGCGGATGCTGTCTGAAAGAAAAAAGTCAGCAGGATTCCCGATGCAAGCGCATATAATCGTGCGTATATGCTTTTAGAATTCATGTGTTAGGATTGCTTTGAACAATTTTTTTAAATGTATACTTACTCTGTTTTTAATATACACGCTGTAATCTTCGTCGCTGATAGCGTCAGATGGAGCGCTTTTCTTTAGTATATGTTGAGCAGGTATTACCTGATGAATAGTCCCGAATAAAGTAGTCATCAACATCTCTACGTCCACGTCTTTGTGAAAAATGCCCGCTTCCTGTGCGTGGGTAACGATGGGCTGCATTAACCCGAGCATTTCTCCTTTCAGTTGCCAGATCAGATCCCTTACGGGGCTTTGCTGGCTGTTTAACTGTTCCCGGCTCATAATGCACTGGAAATATTGCTCCCCCAGCATTTTATTGATGAACCGGTCAATCAGACTGTTTATTTTCTCCAGCGGCTCCATGGTGTCGTTCTCCAATAATTCATTGATGAACTTCCGGGATGCCTCCATTCTATATCTGAAAATCGTTTCCAGTAATTTGTCCTTTGATCCGAAATAATAGGAGATCATGGCAATATTTACATCCGCTTCCTGCGCTATGTCCCTTACCGATGTGCCATGAAAGCCCTGATCGGCAAATAGCCGCTCTGCAACCTTTATAATTGAGAGCTGTTTTTCACTATACTCTTCCATGTTCCTTTTTTAGATTTGACAAGGCAAAGTTAAACAAACGTTTAATTTAAACAAGCGTTTATTTAATCACTTGTTTAAATTTTATTTTTATAAATTTATATTTATATGATTATCAATTATAATTATTAAAATTTTAAGGAGTTTTTAATATTTGTTAATAATAGCTTCACATAAGACGTTAAATTTTGATCGCTTTTGCGTGTTTTTATGAAAGAATTTTATAATTTAAGAGAAGAACCAAAATCGCTCCTTCCATGCGTCTTCCTTCTTCGTTTCCGGGTGTTGTTTTACTAGCAGGCCTCATTGCCGGCACTTTAGATATATTGTCTGCCTCCGTTTATTTCACCATAGCGACCCATGGGCAGCCACTTTCCAAACTATTCGCCTATATCAGCAGCGGCGTATTTGGCAAGGAAGCCTTTAACGGCAACCCCGCCATGACGATATATGGATTGCTGTTTCATTATCTGATCGCCCTCACCTGGTCATTCATCTTTCTAAGTATCTATCCGAAAATTCCGAACCTGCGCAAATACCCGGTTGCCACAGGACTCGCTTATGGGTTGATGGTATGGTCTTTCATGCAGTTCGTTGTTCTCCCATTGAGTCAGGTGCCACTCGGGCCCCTGCGTTTAGTCAGTGCACTGCTGAATATCGCTATTCTCATGGTGATGATCGGACTACCGCTTTCCTTTATCGCCAGGCGGTATTACGCGAAGTAGAAGGCGTTTGATATTTATACGACTAAGAAAGCTGTAGGCCTTACCACTCACTCCCAACACCCATCTGGTGTGAGCCGTGTTGTATTAAAGCTCCAACTCGTGTGAGCCAGCGCCGCATTAAGCAAAGTATAGAAGGCGGGATGCTCTTCAACGCTTTTCCAGCGCCAAACGCGCCGGCTCCCCGGATCGTCACCCATGACTGCCCTCCGCGTTTTTCATCTCCCTAAAAGACCCCCGATAATTTAATTTGCTAAATCGATTTTCTGATATAAAAAAGTAGTACCTTAGGGCAGCAACAGCCAACAGTAAGCAAAACATAATATTTACTAACAGGAAGCGAATAACTAACGGGCCGAAAAGACCGTGAGCATGATTACTATTGTCGTTATGCACAAAGCATCAGCGTAGCAACCAAAAAAATTAAAGCAGGAAATGAGGCATTCCATCAAGCTGTACATCCTGACAGCAGTTATATGTATCGTGGCATTGGCTATTGTACAGTTTTTCCTGATCTACAATACCTATCAGCTGCTGGACAGCCGTTTTAACTACGTGGAAAAAGGCCGGATAGGAGAAGCCTATAACCTGGCCATTGCCAACGACAAACTTTTTCCCGGAGGACAGCCGTTACTCGACAGCATTATTGTGCCGCAATATGGGTACCTCGAAAATTTGTATAAAACCAATCCGCAAAGCTTTGATACTGCTGCTCAACACCTGGTGAATCGCCTCGTTCACGAACTCATAAAGCATGAAAATACGGACAGTCTGCTGAAAGCTATCAAAGCACAGGATGGCATCAAAGACTCCCTGCTATATGCCCTCTGCATTCATCGCCTGGATATTAAATTCAAGGATAATCAATATGTAAACATCTACAACCGTTTTAAAAAATATCCGCTCATTCCAGCGGAACGTCAGCTGGAAACGGGCATCTATATTTGCGGGAATCTTCAACAGCTCAGTGAAAACAGTGCCGCATCATCACTGGTAGCCAATTCTCCCCTGCCCTATTCCTATTCACTATCTTTTTCCTTTTATGCCGATCCGTATAACCGCC
>NZ_DATCVJ010000728.1:0-5026 GCF_036566945.1 Chitinophaga sp.
GCTGCATCCGCAGGCCGACAAAGATGCCGGCCGATTTGAATTTTTCCCAATCGAATTTTACAAACGTGCTTTCAAAACACCTACTGTCCGCAATAGCGCCATGACAGCCCCTTACATGCACAATGGTGCATTTGCTGATCTGGAAAAAGTGATGGAATTTTACAACGCCGGCGGCGGCAATGGTTTGGGAATGGAAGATCCTTATCAAACGTTATCTCCCGCTAAACTTGGATTAACACCCGCAGAAATACAGGATGTGATGGCATTTCTGCATGCACTGACCGACCGCCCATAAGTCAGTTACGCTTGCCCACGCCAACATCAAGACTTTGATTTCTACAAGTCGATCTTTTATTTTCACAATTTTTGTTGAATCATCTGCACTTACCTTTGATCCATCAAAATTCAAAAAAATGGAAACGACTCAAATATCTCCCGCACATACTTTTCGTTTAGGAAACGAGTTCAATATTAACCGTGTGGGCTACGGCGCCATGCGACTGGCTGGCCACGGCGCTTTTGGCGACGCAGCAGACCGCCCCAACTCCATCAAGGTATTGCAGCATGCCGTAGCGGAAGGGGTGAATTTTATTGATACCGCCGCCGCTTATGGCCCTGAATTAAACGAACGACTGATCGGAGATGCCCTGCATCCTTATCAGAAAGGGCTTGTAATTGCCACCAAAGGCGGCTTCCGCCGGCCCAATGCCGAACAGTGGATCCCAGACGGCTCTCCCGCCTGGATCACCAAAAACATAGACGATAGCCTCAGAAATCTGAGAGTGGATCATATTGATCTCTGGCAGCTGCACCGGATAGATCCGAATGTGCCGGTAGAAGAAACGCTGTCGGCGGTAGCTGCTGCAGTAAAAGCAGGTAAAATCAAACATGTAGGCCTGTCTGAAGTAAGTGTAGCGCAGATCCAACAGGCAGCAAAAGTATTGCCGATCGTGTCTGTACAAAATTTATATAACCTGGGGAACCGCCAATGGGAAGATGTGCTGGATTATACCACACAGCAAGGTATTGCCTTTATTCCCTGGTATCCGCTGGCTGCCGGTCCGCAATCACTGGAAGAAAAAATCAGCCATATCGCTGCGCGTTACAATGCCACCACCGCACAAATAGCACTGGCCTGGTTGCTGAAGCGTGCCGCTAATATCCTGCTCATTCCGGGAACCAAAAGCCTCACGCACCTGGATGAAAATCTGAAAGCCGGGACGATTGAACTAACAGCAGAAGATTTCGCGCTGCTGTCCGCATAAAAAAAACTTTCAGCAAAGGCTACGATAAAGCTTTTGCTAAAAGTTTTTAGTAAAAGAGCATCTCAAAAATAATTGAGATGCTCTTTTATTTTCGGGTATTTTTTATGTAATTTGGATTCCTCTGTAGCAACAACCAGCTGTAGCTGGAAATTAACCCATACAACGAAAATTACTTATAAAGATGAGACGACTCACCTATTTTCTTACCCGGAAATTTTATTATCTGCCACTGATATTACTGAGTGCCGTAAGTGTTGGACCAGGCTGTTAGAAATCAAAACAATCCAATCCCTGTGAGGGTGTGGTGAGTGAAGGAATGCCGGCAGATCTTCCGGCAGAACCGGGCGTGATCGTAAAAGAAGCTGGTTCACCGATGTATGGATCACTGGTATTTCATATTGCCGATACCAAAAAGGGGGCATTCAAATATCAAATAAGCATTCCATCTGTAGGGAGTGCTACGCCTGCTACTTCTTAAACGTAGTAGCAGGTGCCGGTTTATTTTTACGTTTACAGACGAAAGGCCGTTTTTGATATCCCTTTAACGCCGTTACAGCCGCCCTGCAACAAAAAATTATTTCGTCAAAGTGGCCTTCACAGGTAGCTGCAGTTGATACCCTTTAGTAGCACCTTTATACACAAATCTTTCTTCTGCGATAAAATGCGCGGTCTTCTTTCCTTTTAAGAGCGCCGTCACGTCATCCGGCAGTCGATCCGTATCATTGGCGCTGACAGTACCTTTTAACGTAACAACGATATCCCGGAAATACTTTTTGTCGCTGGGAGGAACGGTGTAGGTACTTGTCCAGAAAGATTGTGGCCCTTCCTCCACTCCGCCTTCTGTTCTTTCAATACCATAAGCTGCCATTACCTGCTGGTAGCCGCCATTCACGCCGGCAATCAGGAAGTACGCGCCATCAAAAGGACCGCCACCACCACCATTGCTGTGCTTCAGCATAAACGCATATTGATCGGTTCCTATCAGTAGTGGCTGAGGCGTAGGACAACTGGAAAAAGCGCCATAGGCTTTAATGGCTGGTTGAAACATCCGCAGGTTCCAACCCTGATCGGTTTGTACGAATTTGGCCAGGCCCAGTAAGCCTCCGGTAAACCGTGATACCTGTGCACCGTCTTCATCAAATTCAGAATGATTAAAGCTGATTACTTTGTATTGCTGCCCGGAAGAATCTTTAAAGTCCATCACATTCATCAAACGGGTGGCCACACCGGGTTTGTAAGGAAACCCTCCTGGATTGTCTTCATTTACATCTTCATAAGTCCGGGCCTTGCAGGTTTTACATTCCCAGTTGATCATCTCATTCACATATTTACCATCTACCAACCGGTAATGCTTGCCGGGAAACAATTGCATCAGGGCACTCTGGCCGTTAAAAGTCCCTTGCAGCAATAAAGTACGACTGGGTAACAGGAAGGTATCGCTGATATTTTTCTTTTTCAGGCCATCTTCAGGGACTTGTCCAAAGCAGGTAGCCATCAGGCCAGCCTGCAGACACAACATAACAAACAAACGTTTCATCATATGGTATATTTCTTCACCGGGGTTTTACCGGCGCAGCAAAGATAATCGGCAGCGCTTAAAAATCCATATCCGGAAAAGCTGTAAATTAGTTCTCTTAACAATTAATCATCCATGAATCGCTTTGACAGATTAACCGCCATCCTCATCCATTTACAATCCAAAAAACTGGTACAGGCACAGGAAGTAGCCGACCGTTTTGATGTAAGTCTCCGTACCGTATACCGCGACATCCGCTCCCTCGAACAGGCCGGCGTGCCTATTCTCGGCGAAAAAGGACTGGGCTATTCCATTATGGAAGGATACCGTATTCCACCCGTGATGTTTTCCGAGGAAGAAGTAGTCGCTTTTCTCATGGCAGAAAAAATACTGGAGAAACATTCCGATTTGCACAATAGTCTTCTTTTCAAAGGTGCCATGTACAAAATAAAAGCCTTGCTGCGTAACGCTGCTAAACAACGGTTGGAAGATATGGAAGAAACGATTGACGTAAAAGTCAAAGTGTCTGAACATAATCACCTGATCAATGATACCCTGCCCAGGATCATTAAAGCAGTGGGAGAAAAAGCGGTATTACATATTCAATATGCCACCGATGCAGGTGTGAACGAAAGAGATATAGAGCCTATCGGGATTTACCAGGAAAATGGGACCTGGAATGCCATTTCTTATTGTACTACTTCTAAAAAATATCATCCCTTCCGGACGGAAAGGATATTGAGTATTAAAGACACGGGTAAAATCTCATCCCGTAAACATATTACCCTGCGGGAATACCTGGCCAAGCGGCCCCGGTTCACCACAGATTCATTTCCGGTAGTCATAGAAGTAGAAAATACCATGGCCAGGTACCTGGTCGCACAAAAGTTCGATTATGGATTCGCCAGTGAAACGCCCGGTGCCAAACGTACTAAAATGCGTTTTCAGGCGCCCTGTATACAGGCGTTTTCCCGCTGGTATGTGACCTTTGCAGACCAGGCCACCATCATTGAGCCATTGTCTCTTAAAACCCTCGTAAAAGACCGTTTACAGGAAATGTTACAGAAAGTTTCCTGACCCCATTTCACAACTGACATAGGGTTGTCACGGCGGGCGGGTAATTTTGGGATATGAACAGTCAGCAAATCGCACAACTACGGTTGCAGCAACAGCAAATAGGGCGATCTTATTTCACCCGGCCGGCCGCATTGGTAAAATGGATGGGATGCATGCAGGCGCAGGATTATGCCGGGGCCAAATGGGCCATTGGCAATCGCGTGCAAAATAGTACCGATGCGGATATAGAAAAGGATTTTAACGAAGGCAACATCCTCCGTACACATATCCTCCGCCCTACCTGGCATTTTGTGTCGCCGGAAGATATTGGCTGGATGCTACAGCTGACTGCTCCCAGGATAAAAGCCTTCAATAAAAGTTTGCATACCCGCCTGGGCATCTCCGATAAAGATCTCAAACGCAGCAAAAGCATCATCGGCGCGGCGCTCAGTAATAATACATTTCTTACCCGCACTGCCCTCATTCCCTTGCTGACAAAAGCAAAGATCAATACAGATGATATTCGCTTCGGCTTCCACCTCATGGATGCAGAACTGGACGGACTCATTTGCAGCGGTCCCCGGCAGGGTAAACAATTTACCTACGCCCTGTTATCCGACAGGGCACCGGCAACAGCCCCCATAGACCGCGACAACGCCATTGCCCGGCTTACCCGCCTGTATTTCAGTAGCAGAGGCCCTGCTACCGTCAACGACTTTCAATGGTGGAGCGGCTTAAATATAACAGACATCAAAAAAGGGCTGCTGCTGAATAAAACCTTCCTCACACATGTGGTAGCTAACGGGCAAGCGTATTGGTTTTCTGCCGATGCCCCGCCGGCCGCTTCACACACCACTTCTGCCCTGCTCCTGCCCTCCTATGATGAATACACGGTAGCCTATAAAGATCGCAGCGATGTACTCCCTCCAAACCTGATCCAGCAAACAGGATATGGCATCTTTAAACCCACCCTTGTTATTAACGGACAAATAAGCGGCACCTGGAGCCGGAAAGAAACACGTGATAAAGTGGTGATAGATATGCAGCTACCGCGTAGCTATAAAGCCGCAGGGGCAGCCATCACTGCAGCGATGCAGGCATATGCTGCCTTCATGGGAAAAAAGTTATAACAAGAGACTTTTTGTTGCAGTTCCTGCGAGTTTTTGTCTTACTCAGGATTATACTGATT
>NZ_DATCVJ010000729.1:0-7502 GCF_036566945.1 Chitinophaga sp.
CAGTTTACCGGCGACCTGTATAACCGTGTTACGAAGGACCTGTTGTACTACCGGCTGATGCCCGCCACTACCGGCTATGAAGGTGTGTTTGATAATATCGGTGCTATCCGTAACCGCGGTATCGAACTATCGCTGGTCAGCAACAATATTCGCCATAACCAATTTTCCTGGAATACCTCGCTGATCTATTCCATGAACCGCTCCATGGTGCTGGCACTCAATGGTGATATCATGTATCCCTGGGGAGGCCGCATCATGGAAGGACGACCACTGAACGAATTTTACGGCTATCGCCGCGTCGGTACCTGGGGCACAGCAGAAGCATCGGAAGCAGCTACCTACGGCAAAAAACCAGGCGATCTGAAATATGAGGATCGGAATAATAATAAAGTGAAAGATGCCAACGATCGCACGGTGCTGGGCAACGGCATGCCCGATTTTGAAGCCAGCATGGGAAATACATTTACCTACAAAAATTTTTCCCTGTCGGTAGATGTACAAACTATCTATGGCCATAGCCTGGCAAATTTTACCAGGATGATCATGGAAAATGCTGCCCCTGCCACCAACAGCTATAGTAGCCTCCTCAACGCATGGACGCCGCAACAGCAAGGAGGAATGCACGCCTCCCTGCGGCTGCCGCAAGACGGGTTCGATAATGAAATGGACAGCTACAACATAGAAAAAGGCACGTTCCTGCGGATACGAAATATTGCACTGGCGTATCGGTTAAAGGAAGACTGGCTCGCGAAGTATCATATTAAATCTGCTATTATCAGCGCCAGCGCGGAAAACTATTTTCTGTTCACAAAGTATAAGGGATATGATCCGGAAGCCTCCTCCTTCGATGGCGACTTTAACCAGGGCGTAGACCTGTACCAATACCCGAAAGCGAAAACGCTGTCGTTTACTTTAAATGTTACATTTTGAATAAAGGAATTGACATATGAAACAAGTGGTTATGTGGGGGATGATCATCATGCTGATCACTTCCTGCAACAAATTCCTGGAAGAGGAGCCCTCCGGCTCTCTCAGCCTGACACATTATTACAAAACACCGGAACAGGTGAGTGCGGCGGTAAACGGTATGTACGACGGACTGGCAACGCCCTTTGTCGTAAATATAGGCGTAGCCGTGAGTCCCGTGTATTCGTTGGAGTATATCACCGGGTATAGCCGCAGACCAAGGCCCTCCGGTTTTGAAGATGATCAGTTTCTGCGGTTGGATAAACTGGACAACGCCAACTCAAGATTACAAGGTTGGTGGAATGCTACTTACTATCCGGTGGAAAACTGCAACAGCGTGATTGAAAATGTCAGCATCACATCCGTTGTCGATGAGCAAACAAAACAGCGTTACCTCGGTGAAGCGTATTTTCTGCGGGCATGGTATTACTTTCAGGCAGTACGGCTTTTTGGAGACATTCCCCTGAAACTGGCGACCACAAAAGATATCAACGATGTGAAAATTCGTCGTACTCCGCAGGCAGCCGTGTATGACCAGATTGTGAAAGACCTCAAAGCAGCAGAAAATACAGGGCTGCCCTGGATAGACCAGAGCGGACATGTGAGCCTCGGCGCGGTAAAATCTTTGCTGGCAAAAGTATACATCACCATGGCCGGTTATCCTTTGCAAAAAGGAGCACCCTACTATCAGCTGGCATACGATAAAGCCATGGAAGTAATCGACAGCCACCAGTTTTCCCTGTTTGAACAATACAGCGATCTGCGTAATCCGACAGTACAAAATACCCGTGAACATATTTTTATGCTGCAACGTCATCCCACGGTGGCGGTGAGCAACATACACTGGGCGTATTTGCCCTACCCGGTGCAGCCCATTTCTATTCAGCCGGCATATGGCGGTGCCATGGTGCCGGTAGCGGCGTTTTATAATTCTTACGCAGCAAACGATCAACGCAGGCAGGAGCAGGCTTTTTTCTATACAAAATATCAGCGCTACGGTAATCCGGCGGAAACGGTATTTTTTCCCGAGGCCTATATTTTCAAATTCTGGGATCAGGAAGCAGAGAAAACCGGTCGCTCCGGCGCTAATTTTCCGTTGATCCGTTACGCAGATGTATTGCTGTTAGGTGCAGAGGCGAAGAGTATGATCGACGGCGGTACTACCACCGATGCAGCAGCGATAGCTGCCTGGTATGCAGTCCACCACCGGGCGTTTCCCGTGACGCCGGCACCCACTACTTTAACAACAGATGATATCCTCAGAGAAAGATATTGGGAACTTTGTTTTGAATTCCAGACCTGGTACGATATGCTGCGCACCCGCAAAGCCTTTGATGTAGCGCATGGCACCATCACCAGCCTGGTAGGATACAAAGCCCCTAATCACCTGCGGAGCTTCGATGAAACTGATTTTCAATTTCCATTACCATTAGCTGAAGTTCAGAAAAACCCGGACTTGGCCCTTTAACAACAGCATGAAACTGAAGAATATTTGCCTGGCGGTTGTACTCACCGCTGCGGCACAGGCATCTTTTGCCCAACAGCAACACTTTATTGATGGTTATCACGGTGGCGTTTACGGACATTACCCTAACGGATACACGCAATTTATCAACAGCCAGTTGCAGGCAAATCCTTACTGGAAAATAAACCTGGAAATAGAACCCGAAACCTGGGATGTGGTGAAGGTGCGCGATCCGCAGGCATATGCCACCTTCGGGCAGCTGTTTGCCGATCAAACCAACAACGGCCGCATAGAGTATGTAAACCCCGGCTACGGGCAGAGCTACCTGTACACCAGCTCCGGCGAAAGTATGATACGACAGTTCAGCTACGGCATACAAAAAGTACGCGAACATTTTCCCGGCGCGGTATTCACTACCTATTCCAGTGAAGAACCCTGTTTTACCAGCGCCTTACCACAGGTGCTACGCTCCTTCGGATTTAAATACGCATCCCTGAAAAATCCTAATACCTGCTGGGGAGGCTACACCCGCGCGTTTGGTGGAGAACTGGTACAGTGGCAGGGCCCCGATGGTTCCCAATTGCTTACTGTGCCCCGCTATCGTTCGGAAGCCCTGTTGCCCCATTCTACCTGGCAAACAACCGCATGGAACAACAGTCCGGAATATATCCACTCTGCACTGGCCGCCGGCATTGCACATCCGGTGGGTATGTGCCTGCAGGACGCCGGCTGGCGCGGTGGCCCCTGGCTGAAGCAACAGGCGCAGTATCAAACCTGGCGGGATTATATCAGCCGCGTGGCAGATAAAACAAACGTGCCGGTATGGTCACTCAGTCAGGAAGATATCCAGGTAAGCCTGGTATGGGGTGCGCAGGTATTACAACGTATTGCACAACAGGTAAGGACCGCAGAAAATAAATTAATAACGGCAGAAAAATACGCCGCCATTACTACCGTATACGATCACCTCCCATGGCCGCAACAACAATTGGATACCGCCTGGAAATCATTGCTGCTGGCGCAACACCACGATTGCTGGATTGTTCCGTACAACAGTGATAAAAACGGTACCTGGATCGATAAGGTAAAACATTGGACAGATAACTCCATCGCCATGAGTGATAGCATTCTGCTGCAACATGGTCGGGAAGCGGATTATATCCGCGTGCTGAATACTACAGGACTTCAACGGAAGGAATGGATAGCCCTGCCGCAATATACCGGCGCCGGATGGTCCGTAACAGACAGCCACGGCAAACAAGTGGAAACGCAAACGAGCGCCGATGGACAGCTGCTCATCAACGCCATCGTGCCGCCGGTAGGATTCAGCGTGTACAAATTGCAGCCGGCACCTGCCGCGGTGCAACCCATTACCCAACCGGAAAACGGACGGTATAAGGTAGAAACAGATCTATACGTTATGGAGATGGACCCCGCCAGGGGCGGCATTATCACCAGTCTTATTGTCAAAGCTACCGGTAAAGAAATGGTAGACACAAAAAACAGCCGGGGCTTCAATGAACTGAGAGGATACTTTTATAACGAGGGCGCCTGGCGCTCCAGCATGGATACAGCTGCCACTGTCCGTATCACGGAAAATAATAAAGCCCGCGTGTCGGTAAGCATCAACGGCTTTATCGGCGGACGTCCGTTTACACAAATGGTTGTACTTACCCGTGGTCAACAACGTATAGACATGCACGTTAAAATAAACTGGAAAGGTAATCCCGGCATAGGCGCGTATTCGCAGGCCAATAACTATAACACCGAAGCTACGCACAAAGCATTTTACAATGATAGCTGCAAACTGCAGGTACTCTTTCCACTCCATCTTTCCCAACAACAACTGAGTAAAGATGCCCCGTTTGATGTGACGAACAGCCAATTGGAAAACACATTTTTCAGTAGCTGGGACAGCATTAAAAATAATGTGATCCTCCACTGGGCCGACGTCACCGACGGCAACACCGGCTTCGCATTGTTCACCGATCATACCGGTAGCTACGTGCATGGAAAAAATTATCCACTGGGCCTTACACTGCAATACGGCGGCAGGGCGCTCTGGGGCCGTAATTACGATATCACCGGGCCTACGGAAGTGAATTATGCTATTGTACCACATACCGGTAACTGGCAAACAGGCGGCATCACCCAGGAAGAAACCCGCTGGTGCGATCCGTTGCAGGTACTTCCGGCTAAACCCGGAAATGATTTTTCCTTGTTCACATTATCAGATGATCACTGGCAGGTATCCGCCATGCGCATGGACGGAAAAGATTTGTTGATCAGGCTGTACAATGCCGGCGGCAATAGCGCAACACAGCAACTCACTTTCAACGGGAAGGCCACGCAGGCGGCCCTGGAACAACTCGACGGCAGTATGATAACCACCTTGCAACGCCGGCCATCTCACAAAAAAACAGTGATGCAATTAGCAATACCAAAGTTTGGTATACGCACCATCCGATTGAAAAATGTTACAGTAAATAATTAAACCACTATATGAAAAAGTTCTTCTATGCTATTGGCCTAAGTCTCACCACATTGCTGGCACAGGCACAGGTAAAGCCCTTTCAACAAAACGATCGCGTAATTTTTGTAGGCAACAGCATCACCGAAGCAGGCGCCTATGTGTCGTACATTTACCTGTACTACATGACCCATTTCCCCGGTAAAAAACTGGTGATCCTCAACGGCGGCATCGGCGGCGACAAAGCGTCCGACATCTACCGCCGCCTGGAGTATGATATACTGGCCAAAAAGCCCAATGTACTGGTGCTGACTTTCGGCATGAACGATACCGGCTATTTTGAGTTTAACAACGCCAACGCGGATAAAACCGCCGCGGAACGCATCGCCGCTTCCCGTAGAAGTTATCAGCAGATAGAAACACGATTGCTACAGTTGCCGGGCATTCAGAAAATAATGATGTCGTCGCCACCCTATGATGAAACGGCAAAATTTTCCGGCAATGTTTTTCCCGGAAAAAGCAAAGCCATGCTGGAAATAATCAAATTCCAGGAAGCGGCAGCGAAAAAAAATAACTGGCCGTTCACTGACCTGTTCCGGCCTATGACGGCGCTCAATCAACAGCTGCAGCAAACCGATTCTACCTTTACCATCATTGGCCCCGATCGCATCCATCCCGGTAACGCAGGACACCTCGTAATGGCATCCCTCTTCCTGAAAAGTCAGGGACTGAACGGTCAGCCGGTGGCGGAAATCAACATCAATGCAGGTACGGGCAAAGTGCAGCAGGCCGTGAATTGTACTATCAGCCAGCTCAATACTTCCGCAGGCAAAGTGAGCTTTAATTACCTGGCGGCTTCTCTACCTTTCCCGATAGACACGGTGTCCCGCATCTGGGGCAACAATCAGAAACAATCCGATGCGCTGAACTGGATTCCTTTCACGGAAGATTTTAACCGGGAAATATTACAGGTGGCAGGATTGCCGGCAGGAGATTATCAACTGCTGATAGATGGACAAGGGATTGGTCAATCGTCTGCTACGGCCCTGGCAACAGGTATTAACCTGGCCACATTGCCGGAAACGCCACAAAATAAACAGGCCGCTTCCATCATGCAGCTGAACCTTTACCGTGCAGAACTGGAAGCCCGCCTGCGCCGCTATTACTGGGTACAGGGTAACTTTTTTGATAAAAAGAAATTATTATTGCAGGATGATGATGCCGCGCTGGATAGTATCCGCACCGCCGCAAAAAAAGATGGTATGCTGCGATTCCACGAAGAAAATTATGAAACAGCCCGGTACAAAGAACTGCGTACCGCCTGGTTACAGGAAATCGATACCATCGTGAAAATGATCTATACTATCAACAAACCCGTTCTCCATAAAATCGAGATCGTTAAAATGTAAAGATGAAAACGACTGCCGCTATATTTTTTTCCACACTTTTTATATCCGCTATCAGCAAGGCACAGGGACCAGCTGCTTACGTAAATCCTTTTATCGGCGCCAGCACCAGCGAAGGCGCAGCCGGGATCTATCACGGTCTTGGTAAAACTTTTCCCGGCGCCGCCACCCCGTTTGGGATGGTACAACTGAGTCCTAATACCATCACCGGTGGCGACAACGGATCAGGATACAGCTACGAACATACTACCATAGAAGGCTTTGTATTTACACAAATGAGCGGCATCGGTTGGTATGGCGATCTGGGTAATTTTCTCGTGATGCCCACCACCGGCCCATTACAAACAGCTGCCGGAAGTCAGCAACACCCCGAACAAGGCTATCGCTCCACGTATGCAAAACAATCGGAAAAAGCTTCCGCAGGATACTATGCCGTTCAACTCACGGAACAACCCATCACCGCAGAAATGACAGCCGCTCCACACAGCGGCATCATGCGCTTCACTTTTCCTGAACAGCAGCAATCGCGCATACAAATAGATTTGGCCCGCAGGGTAGGAGGTACTTCAACCTGGCAGGAAGTAAAAGTGATCAACGACAGCACCATTGCGGGATACATGCAATGTACCCCCGAAGGTGGCGGCTGGGGAAATGGCGATGGCAAAGCTAATTATACCGTATATTTCTACGCACAATTCAGTAAGCCATTAGCGAAATATGGGATCTGGAGTGCAGACATCCCTGAGGGCTGGTCCCGCAAACGGGAAGACGTGGAAAGTGCCCGTTATCAGCAACAAATCGCCAAAGCCACGGTAATACCCGGCGCTAAAGAAAAAGCCGGTAAACACCTCGGCTTCTACACCGAATTCGCTACCACCAACCAGGAAGCAGTACTGATGAAAGCAGGTATTTCTTTCGTGAGCATTGACGGCGCTAAAAACAACCTCGAAACAGAAATAAAAGACTGGAACTTTAACCAGGTACAGCAACGTACTTTCGATGCATGGAATAAAGCCCTCGGAAAAATAACGGTAACAGGCGGCACCGAAGAAGAGAAAAAAGTATTCTATACCGCGTTGTATCATACCATGATAGACCCGCGCAATTTTTCCGATGTGGATGGAAAATATGTAGGGGGAGATGGAAAAATACATGCCACCAACAGTTTCAGTAAACGCACGATTTTCAGCGGCTG
>NZ_DATCVJ010000730.1:0-5773 GCF_036566945.1 Chitinophaga sp.
TTGTTTTGATTTAAAAAGATTTGGGAAGAAGTAAGCATATCCGCTTATATCTTCCCAAGTCTTTTTAAATCTTCCAAAATCATAAAAGTAAAAATCCGACAAATCGTCTAAATCAGTATAATCCTGAACAAAGACAAAAAACCGGGTTAATCTTCCACATCTGGTACGATCTCTAAACCATATTCTTCTGCGGTAAGGATACCGGCAGCGCGGGTACTTTCTATGAGCCCAGTATCTGCCTGCAGTTCATGCACCTGCGTTAGATTATGGAGATAGTCGATGCCATGCAATTTCCCGGCGATACCTGCCGGAATACCCATGAGATATTTTATAACTTCGCATACGATTTGCATGCCCAGTGCACCGTGGGTAGCACCAATAGCGCCTGCATCAAAGTTGCGGTAATCTTCTGTCAGTGGTAAAGCGCAGCGGTAAGATGCGGAGGTGGTACCGTCGGGCATTGGCATATTAAAGCCGGCAAACCAGGCTGCCCAGTTATGCACTTCTCCGGTAATGAAAGGTTTGTTATGCACCAGGCAGGCATCATTGATCACCAGGTGAGTGGGCAAATGCTGGGTACAATCTATCACCAGATCAAATCCTATCAGCATCATTCCGATCGACTCAGGTTTTACCTGCATGAGAATAGGATAATGTTTGGTATATGGGTTCACGGCCCAAAGTCTGCTGGCAGCCATTTTAGCTTTATGCTTACGGATGTCCTGCATCTGGTACACTGGCTGCCGGTGCATGTCTTCATCATTGATGACGCCGTAATCTGCGATGCCTAATACACCAATACCGCTGGCGCTGAGGTACTGCATAACAGGGCTGCCTAATCCACCGGCGCCTACCACCAGTACACGGGCTTCTTTCAGTTTCTCCTGCATGTCAATGCCCATGCCCGGAACAGCAATAGGGTGCTTAAAATGCTGTATTTCTTTTTCACTCAGTATCATGTGCTTATCCTTTATCTAATCCTGCGGAAATTCCAGGGTAAACTTACTGCCTTTACCAACGGTGCTTTCCACTTTAATTTTTCCTTTATGCGCATCTACGATCGCCTTCACATAGGTAAGTCCCAGACCAAATCCTTTTACGTTATGCACATTTCCTGTGTGGGCGCGATAGAACTTTTCAAAGATACGTGAAATAGTATCCCGGCTCATGCCGATACCGTTATCACAAATGACGATAAACAGGCTTTTACGGGTATTATAGGTTTGTATTTTTATTTCCAGCTGATCATTGGAATACTTGATGGCATTATCCATCAGGTTGAAGATAAGATTGGAAAAATGCACATCATCTGCCATGATCACGGGGTTAATGGCATCGAGTTGCAGATCTACCACCCCATTTTTGGCGGCCAGTTGCAGTTGCAGGTTATCGGTTGTATTCTGGATAACGGCATGTACATCTGTTGCCTGCAACTTCAATCCTATTTCATCTTTCTCCAGCAGGGCAGATTGCAGGATGCTTTCTACCTGCTTATTCATACGTTTATTTTCTTCTTTAATAATACCGGAGAAGTACTGGATCTTTTCTGGTTTAGACATCACTTTTTCATTCCGGATGGCGTCTATCGCCAGGGAAATAGTGGCCAGTGGCGTTTTCAGTTCATGGGTCATGTTATTGATGAAGTCCGACTTTATTTCCGAGAGTTTTTTCTGATTAAGCAGGGTACGGATAGTGAGGGCAAAAGCCATGATAATGATCATGGTAAACAGTATCCCTCCCGTGATCATTACCCCCAGTTGTTTGGCCACTGAATCATCCGAGGGCATAATGATGATCAGCTTTTCTCCTCTGGCGTTAAAATCATTGGGCTCCGACAGGAGCACTACATGCACGTTATATTGTTTCCGCCCACTGTCTGCTTCATTTTGCCGGTACATTTTTTCGAAGCCGGCAGATTGCATTTTCAGGGTACCCAATTCCGACCCCGGTGTGGTGCCGATAATGGCAAATTCAAAGGTGGTAGAATCGAGGTGATTTTTCCTCATATTGTTCCTGATGCAACGTTTCACGTCAGCAGCAGAAAAGAAATCGCTGACAGCAGGGGCGTTATACGCCATACGATTAATATCCAGGTTAAACCCTTTAGTGGCTGCAGCCGGATCTTTCAGGACACTGTTGTCCAGTTTAAACATAACGGCAGCCTGACGGCGATACATCATGTCATTGTATACGTCATTGGACATACTGACGGCACGCTGGAAAAGTTGTTCCTGTTTAATCAGGACTGCGCTCTTGATCCAGCTTACCTGAATGTAAATAATACCAAGCAGAGACAATGTTATCAGAACAACGATGACGGGGAATATTTTCTTCAGTGGTATCATGTAAATTTTGTCAGGCTTTAATTACATCAAAGATAAGTGTACAGAAATAGTAAAATATGTTAAAAAAGATGTTTGCTATAGCAACTATGATACAAAATTACGGGAGAGGTATTGCAACAAGGTTTATTAACAGCAATACAACATTACTTTAACGTAATTTTAACTGCCCACTGCTGATTTTATTAGTGCTTCTTTCCTTACCTTTGCTTCAGAATCTTGGTACTAAATTTGCTTAGTTCAAGATCATAACAAAGTAATTAAACTTTCTACATACATCGATGTGGATTCGTTCCATAAGCGATTTAGATTTTGGTTGATAAAATGGTAAGGAGGTTTTCTAGCCTCCTTTTTTTATTTTTCCTATCTCTCCTTTCTCTTTCTTTTTTTCCGCTACTATTCAATCATTTAATTAAATTTGAACAGGATAAAATTGTATGTCTATGGTAACTTTGTCACCCGGCATTTTGCTGATAGCTGATCCGTTTCTCAAAGATCCAAATTTTGCACGTACGGTAGTATTGCTTTGTGATTACCAGGAAAAAGGCAGTTTTGGTTTTGTAATCAATAAGTTATTCGACCAGTCGCTTAATGACCTGGTTCCTGAAGTGGTAATCGGCAATGTGCCGGTATACTATGGAGGCCCCGTACAAATGGATACCATACATTTTATTCACCGGAACCCGGAGCTGATTAGCGGCGGACTGGAAATACTGCCTGGTATATACTGGGGAGGCAAGTTCGATAACGTGGTAGATGCGCTGAATCAGGGCTTACTGGACCTTGATAAGGTAAAGTTCTTCATTGGCTATTCCGGGTGGACGGAAGGGCAGCTGGAAGAAGAAGTAAAGGAGAAATCGTGGATCCTTTCTCAAACAGATTCAACGCTGGTGTTTGAACCCAAAGAACAGCAAATATGGCAGCAATCGCTGAAAAACCTTGGCAGTACCTTTGCCATGATGGCAAATTACCCGATAGATCCTTCCTTAAATTAGAGGTAATATTCTGAAAAAGAGCAACATCGGTGGAGCTTGCCATTTAAAGTGAAAAATGAACAGGGTGAATGCTGTTTATTTAAAACAAATTAAATATCTTGCTAAAGTAATTGATAGTTATTACCAATTACATAACCCGTTTTCAGGTAAGTAAATAACCGATAAGAATGCACCTATGAAGGCAAAACCTATGAAAAACATTTTGCTTCTTCTATAGACCGATACCAGAATTTTACCTGAATACTAATCATTTATCATCAAAGGCATATTCATTAGGTAATATACTCAGCCCTTGATAAGGGCTGTCTATTGATGTACAGTATGTAACTGCGGATATCTCGTATAGCCGTGCAGGTAATGTATTGTATATAATGAATAGAGAGGAAATCCTGGTGAACAGTCCTGTTCTCAACCGGGTCATCTAAGATTGGAATAGTTAGGACAAAAACGAAGGCCGGGTAATCTTACCCGGCCTGGTTATTTATATTTTGCTGGTATGCTTATTTCTCCACTGCTACAGCGCCTTCTACGAGTACGGTAGCCTTATTGCGCAACACTTCCACGAATCCACCGCTGATAGTAAAAAACTCAGCATGAGTTTTATCTGTCAGCACTTTCATTTTACCATTTCCGAGAGCTGCAATTAATGGCGCATGTTTATCCAGTATTTCAAAAGAACCGTCTATGCCCGGCAGTTGTACTCCGTACACTTCTCCTGCATATAATTTTCTTTCTGGTGTTAATACTTCTAATAGCATGTTATGATCGTAAATGGTGAAGGGTAATGATCCCGGCAAAGCCGGGATCATTGACTTAATTAGTTATTCGCTGATTCCAGTAATTTCTTACCTTTTTCAATAGCTGCTTCGATGTTACCTACAAGGTTGAAAGCTGCTTCAGGATACTCATCTACTTCACCATCCATGATCATGTTAAAACCACGGATAGTTTCTTCGATAGGTACGAGTACACCTTTCAGACCGGTAAACTGTTCTGCCACGTGGAAAGGTTGTGACAGGAAACGTTGTACACGACGTGCACGGGATACTGTCAGTTTATCTTCGTCGCTCAACTCATCCAGACCGAGGATCGCAATGATATCCTGCAGTTCCTTGTAGCGTTGCAGGATCATTTTCACGCGCTGTGCACAGTTATAGTGAGCTTCACCCACGATAGCCGGAGACAGGATACGGGAAGTTGATTCCAGCGGGCTCACAGCAGGGTAGATACCAAGATCGGAGATCTTACGATCCAATACCGTGGTAGCATCCAGGTGAGAGAAGGTAGTTGCCGGAGCCGGATCCGTCAAGTCATCCGCAGGTACGTAAACCGCCTGTACGGAAGTGATGGAACCATTTTTAGTGGAAGTGATACGTTCCTGCATGAGACCCATTTCAGTAGCCAGTGTTGGCTGGTAACCCACCGCAGAAGGCATACGACCTAACAGCGCGGATACTTCAGAACCTGCCTGGGTGAAACGGAAGATGTTATCTACGAAGAACAGGATGTCCTTACCACTACCTGCAGAACCATCTCCATCACGGAAATATTCTGCCAGTGTTAAACCGGACAAGGCCACACGGGCACGAGCTCCAGGAGGTTCGTTCATCTGACCAAACACAAACGTAGCCTGTGATTGTTTCAGTAATTCTTTATCTACAGCGGTAACATCCCAGTCACCGTGTTCCATTGATTCTTTAAACTTATCACCGTATTTCACGATGTTTGCTTCGATCATTTCACGCATCAGATCGTTCCCTTCACGGGTACGCTCACCTACACCGGCGAATACGGATAAACCTTCGTAACCTTTTGCAATGTTGTTGATCAGTTCCTGGATCAATACAGTTTTACCCACACCGGCACCACCGAACAAACCAATTTTACCACCCTTAGCGTATGGCTCAATCAGGTCAATTACTTTAATACCAGTAAACAGTACTTCTGTTTCAGTAGCCAGATCCTCAAACTTAGGCGGATCACGGTGAATAGGATAACCGTTTGAAGCATCGATATCACCCAAACCGTCAATCGCCTCACCTACCACATTGAACAAACGTCCTTTAACCTGGTCGCCAATTGGCATTTTAATAGGCGCGCCTTTATCAACTACAGCCATGCCACGAACCATACCGTCGGTGGAGTCCATTGCCACTGTACGTACACTGTCTTCACCCAGGTGCTGCTGTACTTCCAATACTACCTTCTGACCATTTTCGCGGGTAATTTCCAATGCGCTGTAGATTTCGGGCAATTTGTCATCAAAATGCACGTCCACCACGGGACCGATAATTTGTTTGATCTTACCTGTGTTAGGCATATTTTTAAAGAGGTTTATAAAAATACTAAAATGTTACTGTTCCAAAAACGGCAGCAATTCATTGCATACAGTTTCCAAAATTTGCCGCAAAGGTAAGAGTTAATGGGTGAATATCA
>NZ_DATCVJ010000731.1:0-3937 GCF_036566945.1 Chitinophaga sp.
TTCTAATATTCCAACTCCGAAGTTTAATTTTTTATAACCAGGCAAAAAGCCCGAGATAAGATCTCCGGCTTTTTGCTTAATATCCTCATCGTTCATTTACCAAGTGCCGATAAAATACCTTCTAATTCCGCCGTGTCACTATCGCTCAGTGATTGCAGCGGACTTCTCAATTCTCCGCCATCTTCGCCCAGCAACTCTAACCCCTTTTTAATAGCTCGTGGTAATCCCCTGGCGACAATGAATTTGAGTAAATCGAGCTGTTGGTAAAATACCTCTCTTGCTTTATTTAAATCGTTCCGCTGAATCGCCTCATATAGTGCCAGTGTCAATGCTGGTATCAGATTAGGAGCTGCCGTACACCAGCCGGCAGCACCGGCGGCAAAGGCGGCCAACGCCAATGGATTGGATCCATTATAAAAAGCCACGTCATTTCCCAATTCCTTTCTAAGATAATGCATGCGTTGCACGTCTCCCGTACTTTCTTTTATCATGGTAACATTGGGAATTTGCAACAGGCGTTTTAGTAGCACGGGTGACATATCCACACCGCCCGTAGCCGGATTATTATATGCCATAATGGGAATAGAAATCCTGGAGGCAACGGCATCATAATGTTTTACAATCTCATCATCTGTCAGTTTCCAATAGCTCATTGGGATAATCATTACAGCCGTCGCACCGGCCTTTTCCGCAAATTCAGCATGATAAATAGTCCGCTCCGTTGTCAGATTGGATACGCCTACCAGTGTAAGAACACGTTTGCCTACCTGTTGAATGGCGGCCTCAGTTACCGCTTCTTTTTCTTCATCGCTCATGTAGGGCATCACACCTGTACTTCCTAATGGCGCAATACCGTGCGCCCCGGATACGACCAATCTTTCTACCTGCTTCCGAAACAACGGAATATTTACTTTGTCATTATGATCAAACGGTGTGATGGGATAGGCGATAATTCCCTTAAAGAGTGGTGTAGTCATATTTTATTTTTACAAATGAAAAAAGTTTTACAGATCCCGTCCTTCTTCTTCCCGTAAGGCAACGCCGAGATGTTGTAGCTGTGGCGCATTCTCACAAGCAATGTATTTAGCGTTGTGCGTATCGCTCAGATTTTGATGCCTGTGCCATGCCCAGGAGGGAATATAAACGGCATCACCGGCTTCCCATTCTACACGCTCTTCTTCGATCTCAGTCCAACCTTTGCCTTCAATGACATACAGTACCGTTTCATAAGTATGGCGATGACGATTGGTCAACTGCCCCGGTAGTAATCCACCAATGGTCATACTTACATTTTTACTGGGTAAGTCTACAAAGAACACCGGATGCTTTCTTTCTGCTGAAAATTGATGGTGTACGCCCGCCTGCTCTACATTTTTATGAATAACGTGAGAAGGCTTTACAAATGTGGGCCTGGCAAAAGTCTGGTGGAAGTCTTTTGAACTAAATTGTTTTTTTTCTTCTGCGTTTAACATACTTGTATTTTTTATTTCCATACAAAAGTATCTTAACTTTGGACCAGCTTACTGATACAGTTTCAATAAAAACAGGTAGTCCAGATGTTAAGACCATGGGAAATAAAAATTCAATTAAATAATGATTCGGATAAGGCCATATATCTGCAGATCGCCGATGCTATAGTCAAAGACATTCATTCAGGCCGGTTAAAACCCGGCGTTGCATTGCCTGGCAGCAGGCATCTTTCTCAGTTACTCAACGTCAACCGCAATACAATTGTAGAAGCCCTGCAAGTACTTAACAATGAAGGTTGGCTAACTACTAAAGAACGACAGGGGACTTTTGTTGCGGATACTTTACCGGCCTTTAACAAAGAACAAAAAGCTACCGCAGCTATCGGGGAAAAGAAGGGGACGATTCAAAAACGGTATCATATCGAATTTGATGATGGGCATCCTGACAGTAAGATGGCCCCCATTACTGCACTCGCAAGGGCATATCGGCAAATATTCAATTTGAAGGGGAAATGGCAGATGATGGGCTATGGAAGTGAATTCGGCAACGATGAATTTCGCAAACAGGTGGCTCAACTATTGAATCATCAGCGGGGAATGCAGGTGGATACCCATCATATATGTGTTACACGCGGAAGCCAGATGGCTACCTATCTGACGGCTCAGTGCCTATTTACAAAGGGAGACCTGGTGATGGTGGAAAATCCTGGCTATAAACCCGCCTGGAAGGCGATAGAAAGCACCGGCGCTCAACTGTTACCTATCAACGTTGATCAGGACGGCTTGCTAATAGAAGAAGTAAGTGCCTGTTTGAAGCGATACAAAAACCGGGTGAAGGCAATATATGTTACGCCCCACAGACAATATCCCACTACCGTCACTCTTAGTCTGTCGCGCAGACTGGCGTTAATTAAATTGTCGAACGAACATCAGTTTACAATTATTGAAGATGATTACGACAACGAATTTCATTTTGGTTACCGGCCTATATTGCCACTATCCAGTTTCCGGGAATTGCAACATTATGTGTATATCGGTACGATGAGTAAGGTGGTTGCTCCGGCATTACGTATCGGATACCTTGCATCCAGAGATACTTCGCTGATCGAAAAAATCGGAGCACTTCGTAAAATAATCGACGTACAGGGCGATAGTATTATGGAGCAGGCAGTTCTTCAGCTCATAAAAGATGGCACCATCAAACGTCATATCAAAAAGGCGACCGCCCATTATAAAGACAAACGTGATTTTACGGCGGTATTGTTGGATAAATATTTAAAAGACAAAGCCACCTTTCATATTCCTGACGGAGGACTGGCCTACTGGATTGTACCAAAGAAACAGCCGGATTGGGCGATCATTTCCGAAAAGCTTCAACGCAAAGGCATCAAAATCACGACGCCTGATAACTATAGTTTTGGTACAAATGTAAACGGGTTACGCGTGGGTTATGGCTCACTTTCTCAGCGCGAGCTGGAAGAAGGCATCATTGCACTCTCGAAATATTTAGACTAGCACTTATAAATAAACAAAAGGTCTTACCCACCGGAATGGCCAACAAAATTTTTGACTGATAAATTTTCCTTTTTTTGATGAGAAAGAGAATACACCGACACTTAAGAGCTGCCCGTTACATTGTTTACAAAGAAACTTTGATTGATTTTAAAGAACACCTTTGGACCTTCTTAGGTTCTTTTTTTGGCATAGGGTTAATAGGACTTCTTAGCAGCCAATATTTCACCGCTTCCGATAATTTATTTTTAATAGGTTCTTTCGGCGCCTCTTCTGTCCTGATCTACGGGATTATTAACAGTCCGTTGGCGCAGCCCCGGAATCTGATAGGCGGACATGTTGTCTGTGCTATAGTTGGTGTAAGCATTTATAAATTGCTGCCCGGACAAGTTTGGCTGTCATCTGCTTTATCGGTGTCCATCTCTATTGTTTTGATGCAGATCACCAAAACGCTCCACCCTCCCGGAGGAGCCACGGCTTTGATTGCCAATATAGGTTCTCCCAAGATTCATGCTTTGGGATACCTGTATGTTTTGAGTCCTGTACTTTCCGGAGCAGTTATCTTATTGGCTGTTGCTATATTTTTCAATAACAGAACAAGCCATCGCCAATATCCGAATAATAAGAAATGGTACCTGGTTCGGCGAAGATACCGGCGTATATCTCACAGATGAGTATGACTTCTTAACACTTTTAAAACTATCATCCCTCATCCGCAATCAACTTCAACACATATTCCATTTGTGTATCGCGATTTTCCATAAAGTCATTGAAAGAAGGCCATACCGTATGATCAGGAATAATGCCCCTGCCGACCGGCTGGTCCAGCTTTACAGGCGCATCCTGGTCCACATACACGATAGAGAATTTCGTTTTTATTTTTGAATGAGGTAGCTCATAGATCACGGCCATATGACCGTTGTGACCATAGTACCCTCCCACCGTTTCTACGCCAA
>NZ_DATCVJ010000732.1:0-9403 GCF_036566945.1 Chitinophaga sp.
GAGCCATCATACATTTAGTTTTGCTAATTACTACGATCCAAACAGGATTCACTTTGGTGCATTACGTGTACTGAATGATGATGAAGTAAAAGGAGGAATGGGATTTGGCGCTCATCCGCACGATAATATGGAGATCGTATCTATTGTATTGGATGGCGCGCTGGAACACCGCGATAATACCGGTAAACAGGAAGTGATCCGCAAGAATGATGTACAGATTATGAGTGCAGGTAAAGGTGTGGTACATTCGGAATTTAACGCTTCAAAAACAGAAGATGTCAGTTTCCTTCAGATTTGGGTAATACCCTCAGAAAGAAATGTAACTCCCCGATATGATCAGAAAACATTTGATCCTGCCGCTCGTGAAAATGCTTTGCAGGTAGTCGTTTCGCCAGATAAAGCAACCGATGCGCTGTGGCTGCAACAAGATGCCTGGTTTACCTTAGGTAAATTTGATGCCGGCAGAACGCTGGACATTACCCCTAAAGCAGCCGGTATAGGCAGTTATTTGTTCCTGCTGAGTGGAGAAGTAAAAGTAGATGGTGAAATATTGCAAACACGCGACGCGATTGGCTTGTCTGAATATGACAAAGCTAATATTGAAGTCATCAAACCGGCAGAGTTTTTGCTGATAGATGTACCAATGTTGAACTAATCATACATCATTATACACTAACCCGTTACATCTAAAAAAGATCAGCCGATAAGGCTGGTCTTTTTTTTCTATTTTTATTATTGATATCATTATTAAACAGCCTACTACGGAGAATCAGCATCATGTTATTAGCTACAGATCTGGATGGTACATTTTTAGGAGGTACCGCTGAAGATAAAGAACAATTATATACACTGTTACGTCATAATAAAAGCATACAGCTGGTATTTGTAACAGGGAGGGGTATACGGAGTGTGCTGCAGTTATTGGAAGATACTGCATTACCCCGACCCGAATATATTATTGGAGATGTGGGCGCTACCGTTATGCACCTGCCCACCCTCACAGCAGTAGAGCCGGTACAGGCAGAGATTGCAGCCAGATGGCCGGGAGATCATGTGAGGGAGACACTGAAAAAAGTCAGCGGATTATTGCACCAGGAAGCACATCAGCAATACCGTTGCTCCTACTATTATGATGAAGCTACAGATATTGATGGCGCCCGATTGGTAGCTACTTCTCTGCAATGCGACCTGGTGTTGTCTGCCGGAAAATACCTGGATATTTTACCTGCCGGGATTAACAAAGGTTACACATTGCAACAGTTATTAGGCGTACTGGCATTACCACATCAGCAGGTATTGGTGGCGGGTGATTCGATGAATGATTACTCGATGTATGCAACTGGTTTTAGAGGCGTTGTAGTAGGTGATTCGGAACCCGAATTAGTAAGGCTCACTGCTGCTATGCCGCATGTATTGCAGGCGCGGCGTACAGGCGCCGGTGGCATATTGGAGGCCATGGAATTTTTTCCGGAGTTCGGTACTTATCTGCAAAAAGAAGGTTAAAAGTGGCGGGTGAAACAGAAAAAGATTGTACCTTAGAATAGGTCTTTGTAAGTAAATTAATATGGATATTGACAACAGCGTTTGGTATGATGAATAGCTTTTTAATCATCATTTAAATTGATAAATCAATACACCATGGAAATATCAACTCCTACAGAAGAACTGCACCAGCAGCTTAATTCCTGGAAAGAAGAAGTAAATGAAGTAAGAGCAGAAGTAAAGATGATGCGGGAACGACTAGAGCAGATTGCGCTTAGTAAGGCATCCAGGGAAGTAATGACGCAAGTGGAACATTTTGAAAACCGTTTACTACGCCAACGTGAAGTCGCAGATGAAATGCATCACGACATTAAACAATGCGCTAAAAAGATATCAGATACGCCAGTAACTGTAACTCATGACGACCGGCCGGTTGATGATTTTGATACCATACAGCACCGTATGGAAATATTCCAAAAATTATATGTAGCGTTAAAAGAAGATTTCAATCATTTTATGCCGTGTGAGCCGTAGAATGATCATTGGAGTTTTTTTACTTTATGCTCTATTTTATGAATGATATCATCCAGCTGCTGGGTGGATTCATGTAGCCATTCCATGAGCTGGGAGTTGAGATGTCTGTCCTGGTTGCTTTTATCAAACAAGCCGGTAATGCTGAGTATGGAAACAACCGGGCGGCGTATTTCATGCGAATTGATCCAGGCAATTTCTTTCAGGGTCTTGTTTTGTTCTTCCAGCTGCATGGCTTGTTTTACATGCTTGTCTATGTCCTGTATCATACCAATCATACGTGATGGCCTGCCGTTTTCATACATGATGAAGGCGCGGTCTACCACATATTTATAGTATCCGTCGGCGCATTGGAAACGGTATTCTTCCGACCAGTAATTGAAGCCGGCAGCAATGGAAGCGGTCAGAGAAGTGGTCACCCTGGCGTGGTCAACGGGATGTATATTTTTCTGCCACCATTGTACCAGGTCTGTATCTTCGTGGTTGTTATAAAGGAAAAGGTTTGAGAGACCATGATTCCAAACCACTTTATTGGTTTCCAGATTTTTGTCATACACGGCATCATTGGTAGCCTGTGCCAGCAGCTCGTAGCGAATGCCCAGCTCGTGGGCTGCTTTGGAGGCTTTTACTTCCGCATCTACATCTTTTGCCATAATAAAGCGGGCATTTTTTCCGAAGTAAATAGCTGGTAATGAGTAAATTTCTACAAAGAAATTAGTGCCGTCTTTTTTGCGGTGCCGCCATATTCCTCTGTACTCCGTGCCATTGCATCGTTCTGCGGCATTGTTGAGCCAAAGCGGTATGTCTTCCTTATTGCGTATATCTTTCAACGTTATCTCCGTGAATTCTTTTCTGCTAAAGCCATATTTTTGGATAGCCGCATCGTTTACGGAAAGGAAGCGCAAGGTGGATTTTTCATAGATCCACATGGGAATGGGATATTCATTAAACAACTGCTCGAATTGAAGGGAGCGCTGGTTGCGCCAGCCGGAGGCAATAAAAAGAAGTATAAAGGTCCCACCAGATATTAGGATACTGCCGGCGAGCAACAGGGCAGGCTTTCCGGAACCGATTTTAATGAGGAGATAGCTGTTAATCGAAATGACAATTAATAATAAAAACAAACAAGCCATCTTTAATGGGGCATTCCGCATGACCTGATTTTGAAGATAATTTAGCTTTTTTTTCAGCAACAGAAAAATTATCTCAGAGGCTTATGATTGATACTATTTTTTACATTATAATTGATCATAATTCAAGAATAATCTCTTCACTTGCGGGGTATCCTACGCAGGTAAGCACCAGTCCTTCCGCCAATTCCTTATCTGTTAGTACCTCATTTACCGGCATCCAGACTTTACCACTTATGCATTGGGCAGTACAGGAGCCGCATACCCCTCCTTTACAGCTGTAAGGTAGTAATACCTCGTTTGCCAGGGCATAGCTCAGAATGGTTTGATCGCCTGGAATGGAGAGGTGATATTCCTGGTTACGGTAACGTATGAGTACTTTTTTGAGATCGTGATCAGGTGGTGGTGTTGTTTTAGCGATCCGGGCATCTGTATTTACCACAAAATTTTCTTTGTGCAGTTGTGTTTCCGGGAAACCCATGAATGTAAGTGTGAGCAGAATGGTACGCATGTAATCCGGTGGTCCGCAGAGGAAAAATAGTGCATCTGCGCGGTCATAGCGCAGATGAGTTGTTACCAGTTGTTCCAGTAAAATATTATTAAGTCTTCTATAGGCATGATGACTATCCGGATCATTGCTGAAAAGGTAGATCGCCTGTAGTTGTTCCGGATATTGCGCCTGCCATTGCTGCAATTGCTTGTAGAAGATGGTTCTTTCCGGTGTACTGTTGCTATAGATGAGTTTAACGTGTGCGCCAGGTTCTTCCCTTAGTATATGTTTCAGCAGGGAAAATATAGGGGTAATTCCACTGCCGGCAGCCAGGAGGAAAATGTCTTTCAGGGGAGCGGCAGTCTTCTCATAAGTGAAGCGTCCGGAGGGTTCCAGTGCGGTAACGATATCTCCTTTTTTCCAGGCGTGGATCAGGTGGCGTGATATTTCTCCATTTTCTTTTTCGCGGATGGTAACAGACAGGAATGGGTCTACGCCGGGTGTAGAGCTGAATGAATACGAGCGTCTGTATTCCTTATTGTTGAGGGTAATAAGGAAGGTCAGGAATTGGCCTGCAAGGTATTCCAGTGGCTCCCCGGTGGTATTCTCCAGTTTATAGGTGTAGGTACCGGGTGTTTCGCGTATGATATCTGTTATCCTGAGCTGAAAGTACATGGTATAAAAAAAATTTAGCTATTTGAATACCTGGTTCCCGGAAGAAACGAGGTATTCAAATAGCTAAGCTAAATAACTAGATTCCTTAAATGGTCACCGTAATTTTTTCCTTGAGCATCTCTCTGGTGGTGCGGGCAATGCCGGCGGCATCGTAACCGCATTCGCGATAGAGTTCTTCCGGTTTACCGTGTTCCACTAATTTATCAGGGATGCCTAATCTTTTTATTTCTGCTCTGTAGTTGTTGGTGGCCATGAATTCTATCACAGCGCTACCGAATCCACCTATGATGGTACCATCTTCCACTGTAATTACCTTGTCGAATGACTGGAATATTTCGTGGAGCAGGGCTTCATCTAAAGGTTTTACAAAGCGCATATCGTAATGAGCGGGTTGCAGACCGTCTCCTATAAGTTCTTTGCAGGCTTCTGTTACGAAGTTGCCGGTGTGTCCGAGGGAAAGGATGGCAATATCTTTACCATCTCGGATTTTGCGGCCGGTGCCGGCTTTGATAGCTTTAAATGGTGTGCGCCATTCGGGCATTACACCTTGTCCGCGTGGATAGCGGATTACGTAAGGCATATCGTTTTCGGGCAGTTGGGCGCTGTACATCAGGTTACGCAGTTCTTCTTCGTTCATTGGCGCGCTGATGATTACGTTGGGGATACCGCGCATATAGGCGATATCGTAGGCGCCATGATGGGTTGGTCCATCTTCCCCTACCAGTCCTGCCCTATCCAGGCAGAATATTACAGGAAGCTTTTGGATGGCTACATCATGAACGGCCTGATCGAAAGCACGTTGAAAGAAGGAAGAATAAATGGTACAGAATACGCGCATGCCTTGTGTAGCCATACCTGCGGATAAGGTAACGGCATGTTGTTCACAGATACCTACATCGAAAGCTCTGTGCGGCATTTTCTCCATCATAAATTTGAGGGAGGAGCCGGAGGGCATAGCGGGTGTGATACCGATGATTTTATCGTTTTCTTCTGCGAGTTCAATAATGGTGTGACCAAAAACGTCCTGATATTTGGGCGGTTGTGGGCTGGTGACTGGTTTTTTGAATATTTCGCCGGTGATTTTGTCGAACAATCCTGGCGCGTGCCAGGTGGTTTGATCCTTTTCTGCGAGTGCATAGCCTTTACCTTTTGTGGTAACGATATGGAGCAGTTTTGGGCCGGGAATATCTTTCAGGTCCTGCAGGGTATCGGCCAGTTTAGTGATATTGTGGCCATCGATGGGTCCAAAATAGCGCATCTTCAGTGCTTCGAAGAGGTTGCTGGATTTGGATACAACACCTTTGAGGCTGGCTTCCAGTTTGGAGGCCATATCGCGGGTAAACTTCTTGCCTACAGGTAATTTTCCTAACAGGTTCCACACGTCGTCCCTTACTTTGTTGTAGGTGGGTGAAGTGGTGATGTCTGTCAGGTATTCTTTCAGCGCGCCCACATTAGGATCTATGGACATGCAGTTATCGTTCAGAATAATCAGCACGTTGGCGTTGGCAACGCCTGCGTGATTGAGCGCTTCAAAGGCCATACCGGCTGTCATGGCGCCATCGCCAATAACGGCAATATGCTGACGGTCAAATTCGCCTTTGTAGTGGGAGGCCATGGCCATACCCAGTGCTGCGGAGATGGAGGTAGAAGAATGGCCTACACCAAAGGTGTCGTACCGGCTTTCATCTCTTTTCGGAAATCCGCTGAGTCCTTTGTATTTTCTGTTGGTCGGAAATGCTTCCCGACGACCGGTCAGTATTTTATGACCATATGCCTGATGACCTACGTCCCATACGAGCTGGTCGTAGGGCGTATTATAAACGTAATGCAGCGCCACTGTAAGCTCGACTACACCAAGACTGGCCGCAAAGTGGCCACCATGCACACTTACTACGTCAATAATGTATTGACGCAGCTCCTCACATACCTGGTGAAGCTGTTCTTTACTCAGCTTTCGCAAATCAGCGGGATATTCTATCTGGCTCAACAGTTGACCTGCCTTTATATTCATGATTGGGCTCAGGGTTTATATGAAGTAACAAAAATACATAAAAATATGTGGTAAATAGTGATCTGGTGACAGGAAAGTAGGACAGATCCGCGATATCTCACCATTCAGATACAGGCATCTGCCATTTACCAATTTTGATTCACCATTTATAACATTTAGGTTTCTACGGGGGGGACTGTAGGGTATTTTTGGAATATAGGTGAAGTTTACTAATTTGATTTAATGTTTAGACAAATAAACAAATATTGGTGGTGTCAGATTTTGGGATGGTCGGCTTATTTTGTGTTAAATTGTTTCTTTTTCTACGCCCTTGACAAGTCGATACTTATCCTATCCGACTTTATTAACCTATTGATATTCATTATATTAGGCCTATTGTCGACACATCTTTTCAGAACATTGATCAACCAGCGTAACTGGGTGGCCTATGGTTTTGAGAAGCAGATCTTCTTATTTTTTATAATGGTGGCTGGTACAGCGGTAACGTTATATGTGAGTTATAACGGGCTGATGTATTATATGTATAAATATAAGCAGGAAGACCTTGTTACCAGTATGATAAAAGGGCTGGTATCTGCGTTTGGTATTTCTATCATCTGGTGGATGATCTACTATATCTGGCATTATATAGAGCGGAACAGGGGCTCTCAGGTGGATCAGTTGAAGCTGGAAACAACGGTAAAAGAGCTGGAGCTTAAAACAATCAAAGCACAGTTAAATCCGCATTTTATTTTTAATGCGTTGAATAGTATCCGGGCGTTGGTAGATGAGAATCCTCAGCGTGCCAGAACGGCTATTACGGAGCTTTCCAACATTTTGCGCAGCTCTATGCAAACAGAGAAAGCGGAGACGGTTAGTCTCGAAAACGAATTGAATATAGTAAAGGATTACCTTGCACTGGAACATATCCGTTTTGAAGAGCGTTTGAATGTGAGGTATGAAATTGATCCGGATACACTGGAATTACAGGTGCCGCCCATGATGTTACAAACGTTGGTGGAAAATGCCATTAAACATGGTATTTCCCGGATTATAAAAGGGGGGTCTGTGTGTATTAACTCTTCCCTGAAGGGTATGCAGCATGTAATCACCATTGAGAATACCGGACAAATAGTAGAAAATAGTATAAATGGCCATGGCTTTGGTTTACAAAGCACCAGGCAAAGGTTAAGTCTTTTGTTTGGCAACAGGGCATCTTTTGAAATCAGGAATAAAGACGAGCAAACGGTAGAAGCTACTGTAGTGATGCCTTTGCTCTAATCACTTGTTATAAACCGCTGTAGCCGCTGCATAGCGGATACAGTTATTATTATTTAATCAATTAAATCATCAACCAAACTTCATATTGCCAATGAAAAAAGCATTGATAATAGATGATGAACGCCTGGCCAGGAGTGAACTGAAAAAATTGCTGGCAGATCACCCGGAGATAGTGGTGGTAGGAGAAGCTGTGAACGCGAAGGATGGTATAGAAAAGATAGAAACACTGCATCCTGATTTACTGTTTCTGGATATCCAGATGCCTGACAAGACGGGTTTTGACTTGTTGGCAGAGCTGGAAAAAACACCGCAGGTGATTTTCACAACTGCATATGATGAGTATGCATTGAAAGCATTTGAGTACAATGCGTTGGACTACCTGTTAAAACCGGTAGAACCTAAGCGTCTGGCGGATGCTATTCATAAATTGCATCAGCAGGATGAAAAGGATCGCTTGGCTGCCACCGGAGGAATCCGCAACTTATTGTCAGAAAATGACCAGGTTTTTGTGAAAGACGGGGACCGTTGCTGGTTTGTGAAACTACAGGAAATACGCCTGTTTGAAAGTGTGGGTAACTATGCCAGGGTGTATTTTGAAACTAACAAACCATTAATCCTTAAGTCATTGAATGCGCTGGAAGAAAGGCTCGATGAGCGTACATTTTTTCGTGCAAACCGTAAGCATATCGTAAATCTGCGAATGATTGAAAAGATTGATACTTACTTTAATGGTGGCCTGTTGCTGGAAATGCGGGGAGGCGAAAAAATTGAAGTGAGCCGCAGGCAAGCGGTGAAATTTAAGGAAATGATGAGCCTTTAGAGCTTTTAGCAGTTAGCTTTTAGCTTTTAGCAAAATGCAGCGAAGATTAACATAACATGTTCTTCGCTGCATTTTGCTAAAAGCTAACTGCTAAAAGCTTATGCTTTTACTGGTACAGAATGCACAGCATCTGCCAGTTCTTTAATCAGAGAAAGATCTTTTTCTATGGCGTTGCCCACCACAAGGATATCGGCGCCAGCTTTGCAATTCAGATAAGCCTTTTCAGCATCCCTGATACCACCACCTACAATAATAGGAGCCTGTACCTGGCTGGCCACACGACTAATCATACTTTCAGTGATCGGTACACGGGCGCCGCTGCCGGCATCCATATAAATCACCTTCATCCCCAGCATTTCACCTGCCATGGCCGTACACATCGCAATATCTGCCTTGTCTGCCGGGATGGGGGTCGTATTACTGATATAAGATACGGTAGTGGGGGCTCCACCATCAATTACCATGTAACCTGTAGAAATCACTTCCAGTCCACTTTTTTTAACAGCAGCAGCGGATACTACATGCTGACCAATCAGTAATTCAGGATTTCTGCCGGAGATAACGGACAGATAGAGTAAGGCATCAGCATATTTTGATACCTGGGAAGGGCTGCCGGGAAATAATACAACGGGTATATCACAGCTGGCTTTCAGCTGTTGTACGCATTCATCAAGATGATCAGAAATCACCAGGCTGCCTCCAAGGAAGATATAATCAACTTTGGCAGCAGTGCATTTGGCAGCAATTTCTATGATATCGGCAGGTGTTACCTTATCCGGATCAATTAAAACCGCGAATGCCTTTTCCTTTTTAGCCTTTCTTTCGATGAACGAAGTGTATATGTTATTGTACATCAATAGCGCATTGTTCCGGTTGTCGCAAATGTATAATATTTTTATTAATAACACACAGTGCTATATAAATATGCATTCAATTCATATTCTATTCATGAACTTTATGATACCTACTTGATTATATGTTATACAACTGCAAATTTTTTGTTA
>NZ_DATCVJ010000733.1:0-2369 GCF_036566945.1 Chitinophaga sp.
AAACTACGATCGCGGCTCATCGCGGCAGCCATTGCCCTTATCCCGGCAGGTATCATCATCTTACAGGATGAAACAGGATTGGCGCTGGTCTATTTTTCCTTCTTCCTGGTCATGTACCGGGAAGGTTTGCCCGGTGTGCTGCTGGTGATTGCATTTTCTGGTATCGTGTTGGTGTTGTCTGCCCTGCTGGTAGACCGAACGATACTCTTCATCATATTTACCGTTATCACCGCGCTGGTCATTTATTTCAGCAGGCGTGAAATAAAACGAAAGCGATCGAGGCTCGCCGTGATTCTCGGCGTATATGCCTTCTGCGGTTTGTTTGTGATGTTTATTGTTCCTTTTGTATTTACAAAAGTGCTGAAGGACTACCAGGTACGACGTATTGAAGTAATGCTGGGGAAAGAAAATGATCCCAAAGCGACTTACAATACCCGACAGAGTATGATTGCGATTGGCTCCGGTGGATTCTGGGGCAAAGGATACCTGAAAGGTACCCAAACCCGCTATGACTTTGTACCTGAACAGAGCACCGACTTTATCTTTTGTACGATAGGAGAAGACTTTGGCTTCTTCGGCAGTGTGATTTTCCTGGCTATTTATGTGGCCCTGCTTTTCCGGATCATCTTTGTCGCGGAGCGACAGCGATCGACATTTACGCGAGTCTATGCCTATGGTGTAGCCAGTATCATCTTTTTCCATCTGGCCATTAACATTGCTATGACGATCGGGTTAGCGCCTGTAATCGGGATACCCTTGCCATTAGTGAGTTATGGAGGATCATCACTGATGACGTTTACCATGTTGATATTTATTTTACTTCGCCTGGACGCAGACAGGCAAATGGTTTTAAGATAGCAGAAAGCTGAAAGCAGAAAGCTATTGTTCCGGAGATTATTTCGCTTATATCTCTTGCACAATAGCTTTTTGCTTTCTGCTTTCAGCTTTCTGCTATCTTTGCATCATTATGGCACGTATTATTCCATTATCCGAAGGGTCATTTACCGTAGACGGGACCAAGAAATTCCAACCTTTTAAGTTAGGAACAGATAGTATGCAGGATCGTCCGCATGGTTCATTGCTGGTAGAAATACAGCCGTTCCTGGTGATCACTGACCGTGATTATATTTTATTCGATACGGGACTGGGATTTCGTAACCCGGATGGGGTATTACAAATTCACCAGCACCTGATAGATCATGGCATCAATCCTATGGAGATTACCAAAGTATTGATGAGTCATTTGCATAAGGACCATTCCGGTGGAGTATCTTCTGAAGATCCTATTACCAGGGAGCGCGCCCTTACTTTTCCAGGTGCTACCTACTATGTAAATAATGAGGAGATGTTGTATGCGCTGGAACATTCCGGTAAATCATACCTCGCTGAAGATATTATACTATTACAGCAACGCGATAACGTTGTATTTACTACCGGCGATGGCATTATAGATGACTATATTCGTTATGAAGTTACCGGTGGCCACTGTCCTTACCACCAGGTATTTTTGATAGATGACGGAGAAGATAAAGTATTTTTTGGGGGAGATGTGGCACCGCAGATATCCCAGATGAAAAGTCGTTTTGCCGCCAAGTATGATTATGATGGCAAGCGCAGTATGGAACTCCGGCAGGAATTTCTGGAGCGTGGCAAGCAGGAAGGCTGGACTTTTCTTTTTTATCATGATACCAAAGAGCCTTTCGCGAAATTTTCATAAAGCTTTTGGGCAGATAACTTTGGCTATCTGCCCAAAAGCAACAACATTATATCCCCCCTCAAAAAGCTAACTTTCAAAGTCTGGTGTTACCATCTGAAAACTTCTTCCAAAACACTATCTTGTAGGTAAAAAAAGTCATGGAAAATCTGACCAGCTTTGGCGAAGCCTGGGTCCGGGCGTGGAACTCACACGACCTGGAGGAAATATTATCGCATTACGATGCTGACATTGTTTTTTATTCTCCCCTCATTAAAAAGATTAACAACGATCCTACCGGTTGTATCAGGGGAAAGGAAAATTTACGTGCTTATTTCAGTAAGGGATTGGCCGCTTACCCCGACTTACATTTCGAGTTGTATCACATCCTGGAAGGAGTGAATTCGGTGGTGCTTTATTATAAGAGTGTAAAAGATATGCTGAGTGCGGAGTTGATGGTATTAAATGAAAAGGGGCTGGTATGTGAGGTGCGGGCGCATTATAAATAAGAATTACGAATTACGAATTACGAATTACGAATTTCAAATTAAGGACTTCAAATTCGTAATTCTTCCTACGGTCTTCTTCTCGGACCGCCTCCCTGGCCCATCCGGTTCATCCTTTGGCTGTTTACATGATTGATCATAATGGTGCGGAACTCTCTTTCTGTTTTGAA
>NZ_DATCVJ010000734.1:0-8593 GCF_036566945.1 Chitinophaga sp.
AATCAGTATAATCCTGAGTAAGACAAAAAAAGCATATAGGATAAAAAAAATAATCAGCGCAATCAGTATAATCAGTATAATCCTGAGTAAGACAACCTCCGCTCAAACCTTCTCCGATGCCTTTAAACCTTTTTCCGGCACACCGAAGCATTACATCTGCTACCGGGCCAAAGGAAGTGTGGCCATTGATGGTAAGTTAGAAGATGCGGCATGGAAACAGGTAAACTGGTCGGATGATTTTGAGGATATTGAAGGCAAGGCCAAACCTGCGCCACGACTGCGTACACGGGTAAAAATGATGTGGGATGATCAATACCTGTATATAGCCGCCGAGCTACAGGAGCCACATATATGGGCAACATTGCGCGATCATGATGCCATCATTTTCCATGACAATGATTTTGAAGTATTCATTGATCCTAACGGAGATACACACCAGTATTACGAGCTGGAAATCAATGCGCTGAATACCCTGATGGATTTATTTATGGACAAGCCTTACCGTAATGGGGGCCTGGCCATGCTGAACTGGGATACCAGGGGCGTTCGCACCGGCGTACATGTAAATGGCACGCTTAATAATGCAAAAGATACCGACAAAGAATGGACAGTAGAAATGGCGATTCCTTTTTCTGCACTCAGCTTTTTTGGTGGCAGCCAGAAGCCCGCTGACAATAGCTTATGGCGGATTAACTTTTCACGGGTAGAGTGGGATACTGATATAAAAAACGGTGAATATGTGAAGCAGCAAAAGCCGGAAAACAACTGGGTATGGTCACCACAGAATATTATAAATATGCATGCACCTGAAAGATGGGGCTACCTGTTATTTACCACCCAGTCGCAGGCGACCTTTCAACTGCCGGCATCAGAAGATGCGAAAGCCTACCTGTGGCGCATTTACTATGCGCAGCAGACCTACAGGCAACGCAATGGCAAATATGCCAATAGCCTCGATGTATTGAAAATGCCTGCCAAAGAAACAGCCACCGATGGAAAAGTGTATAACTTTTCGCTGGAAGGAATTTCTTCACAGTTTACTGCGGTCGTTACCAGCAGCAGCTTTCCCGGCGCTATGAGTATTAACCAGGAAGGAAAAATCGGAGATAATAAAACAAAGTAGAACGGAATGCAAATAGCTTCTACGCATAAAGGGTAAGGAGCGTAAATGGCTGTTCGAATAACCGTATGAGTACAAGGAGTTGGAGACCACGATCTGCCCAATAACACGACAGGAACATTAAAAAAATAGAAAATAACGGATATGGATAAACGTCTTTTTATTAAATCATTAGGTATTGGAGGACTGGCGTTAGCGGCTCCGTTGTTACCTGCAAGTGCTGCGGTGGCCACTAAAAAAGCTCCCACACTGGAGAAAACGGCGGTGCAACACCGCGTGTGGATCAATCCTGATCATAAAGATACTGCTGCCATATTGCAGCCAAGATATGCTGCTTACAGAAGAGCAGGCATCACGGATATCATGTTTGAAGCCGATAGCGAAGTGCATTTCAAAACGGCGAAAGCAAATGGCATCAAAGCGCATCGCTGGATGTGGACAATGAACCGCGGCGAGAAAGACTTGCTGGCAAGTCATCCTGAATGGTATGCCAAAAACCGTAAGGGTGAATCCTGTGCCGATCATCCACCTTATGTAGATTACTACCGGTGGCTGTGTCCCAGCAAACCGGAGGTGGTAAATTACCTGAAAGACCAGGTAGAAAAAATTCTTCGACTGGATTATGTAGATGGTATTCACCTGGATTATGTGCGCTATTGTGATGTGATTTTACCGGTAAACCTGTGGAGTCATTACGGTATTGATCAGTCGAAAGAATTACCTGAATATGATTTCTGTTATTGCGAGCAATGCCGCAATGCATATAAAGAAAAGAGTGGCGTAGATCCGCTGCAGATAGAGCATCCGGACCAAAGCCCTTCCTGGCGCAAGTTCCGCTACGATCGCATTACCAACGTGGTCAGCAACCTGGCGCAGGTAGCAAAACAACATAAAAAACCTATTTCCGCAGCGGTATTTCCAACTCCTGAAATTGCCAAACGTATTGTACGACAGGATTGGACCAACTGGCCACTGAGTGCGGTGTGTCCTATGATCTATCATGGATTTTACCGGGAAAATGTAAGCTGGATAGGCGATGCGGTAGCAGAAGGCGTGAAGGGCTTGCATGGCGCATTTCCGCTGTATGCCGGTCTTTATTTACCTGACTTCCATGGCAACTATACAGAGCTGGCAGAAGCAGTAAGATTAGCGATTCAGAACGGAGCAGCAGGTGTTTCCATTTTTGGAGAAGTAACGCCGGAAGTGCTTCGGATATTAGGAGAGAGCGCGTAGGCGAGTTTTTGTCTTTGTTCAGGATTATACTGATTTAGATGATTTTCCAGATTTACTTTTGATTTAAAAAGATTTGGGAAGATATTAGCGAATATAAATCCGCTAATATCTTCCCAAATCTTTTTAACATCTTCCAAAATCATAAAAACAAAATCTGGAAAATCATCTAAATCAGTATAATCAGTATAATCCTGAACAAAGACAAAAACTCGCATTACAGCACATTAGCTGGTCTGTTGGCAGCTGCCTTACCAAAGTCGTAGTTAGGTTTGTTGCCCATTTTAACCACCAGGGTACCGCCTTTCACGACATCCTGATGCGTGATAAAGCTGTTGCTGTAAGGCTTACCATTGAGGGTAACGCTTTGGATATAGATGTTTTCCGGACTGTTGTCAATGGCCTGTACGGTAAAGGTTTTACCTGCACCTACATTGATAGTAGCTTTATCGAACAGTGGACTGCCTAATACATATACCCCACTGGCAGGGTTTTCCGGGTAAAAGCCCAGCGAAGAGAATACATACCAGGAAGACATTGCACCGCAATCTTCATTACCAGCCAGACCTTCTGGTTTATCGAAATAAAAATCTTTCATTACCTGTCTTACTTTTTCAGCAGTTTTCCATTGGTAACCGGAGAAAGCATACATATAGGTAACGTGGTGACTAGGTTCATTACCATGTGCGTACATACCAATAAGACCAGAGATATCGCTGGAGGCTTCTGCACCCATATCGCCTTTAGCAGTAAAGAGGCTATCGAGCTTGCGGGTAAAAGCTTCATCGCCACCCATGAGGTTAATCAGCCCTTCTACATCCTGTGGTACCAGCCAGGTATACTGCCAGCCATTACCTTCGGTGAAATCGCCTTTTTCGTGAATGGAGTTGAACGGATCGTAAGGTGTTTTGAAGCTGCCATCGCTCATACGCGGACGAACAAAGCGGATGGTGCTATCGAAATAGTTTTTATAGTAGCCAGCACGTTTTTTATAGTATTCGTAGTCGGCTGTTTTACCCATTTTCCTGGCCATAGCGGCAATACACCAGTCATCGATCGCGTATTCCATTGCTTTTGAAACGGATTCATATTCTTTATCAGCGGGGATGTAGCCTAACTCTTTCACGTATTTCACGCCCAGATCGTCGCGGGTAGAAGAGGCTTTCATAGCGGCAAATGCATCTTCTGCATTGAAGCCGGTAAAACCTTTCAGGTAAGCATCTACGATAGGAGGTACTGCATGATAACCCACCATACAATTGGTTTCATTGCCCATCAGGTGCCATACTGGTAACTTGCCCTGTTGTTTGTGGATGGCGAGCATGGAGTTCACGAAACTGTTTACCTTATCAGGGTGCAGGATGGTGCTCAATGGCGCGCAGGAACGATAGATATCCCATAAAGAGAAAACGGAGTAGTTATCGAAGCCCGGATTAGTATATACTTTTTTATCTGTGCCACGGTAGCTACCATCATGATCGTTGAATAAAGCCGGATCAATCATGGTATGATACATCGCTGTGTAGAATACGCGGCGTGCAGCGTTATCTTTTGTTTCGATGTTTACTTTAGAAAGTTCCTTATCCCATTTGGCGTTGGCGCTGTTCACTGTTTTGGTGAAGTCCCAGCCTGGAATTTCCGCCTTGATATTAGCGAGTGCATTTTCGCTGCTTACCGGAGAGATCCCTACTTTCAGCATCACTTGTCCGGGAGATTTTTCAAAGGAGATAACACCCTTGGCAGCTTTTGATTTTACGGAGTTACCTGATTGTTTGGTATCTCCATCAAATACCAGGAATTGTTTTACCGGTACTGACGACTTAATCGCAAACCAGAGGCGTTGGTCTTCTGCCCAGCCTTTAGAGTAGCGGTAGCCTTCGAGGGTATATTCATCTACCTGACGGATAAATGTTTCTACTGGTGCATCCCAGCCAACCCCTTCTTTCAGGTCGATGATGATGTTAGCAGGTTGATCTTTCGGGAAAGTATATCTGTGTAAAGCAACTCTTTCTGAAGCTGTTAATTCTGCTTTGATGTTGTAGTCGTCCAGCTGTACGGCGTAATAACCCGGACGGGCTGTTTCGCGCTGGTGAGAATAGTGGGAGCCATAACCGGAAGTAGGATCTTCCTGTGTACCTCTGTTAGTTCTCACCTTGCCGGTATAAGGCATTACAAGTACATCCCCCAGGTCACCGATGCCGGTGCCACTGAGGTGCATCTGAGAGAAGCCTATTAATACACTGTCTGAGTAGTGATAACCGGAGCACCAATCCCAACCCTTCACAATATTGGTAGGACCCGTTTGTACCGCGCCATAAGGCACGCTGGCACCCAGGAATACGTGTCCATGTCCACCGGAGCCAATATATGGATCTACTGAAGCAACTGATTTACTTTCAACAAATGTTTCTTTTTTCTGAGCATCCGCCTGAGTGCTGTGAAGCAGCAGGGCAGATAACGCGAACGCGCCACCTATCTTGAATCCCGTGTTCATAATCAAAAACCTTTAATAATCTTGGCAATTTACGGCCTGATTATTACTTTTTTAGTTAATTTTTTTATAAATGGGCAACGGCCTCCAATTCCCTTACAGGCGCGGGAGCATGTTCTTTTTCTAACAAAAATTTACGGATATAGATCTCGTAGGCGATCCTTAGCCATAGCACCAGACAGGGCAAGGCTTTCAGGGCATAAGGTACCGCCAGATTTTTTCTTACCCAGGGAGTCACCAGATCTGAGTGGGAAAAGCTCACGAGTAGAATGGCAAAAAAGATGAATATATTATTCCACTTAGTAGCAGGCTGCATCACGTACCAGATACAGATAGCCGGTATCGCAATGATATAGGTAGGAGATTCTGAACTACTGCTAAAGAGTACCGGGAACATTAAAACTGAGCACAAAATGTATAAACGGTAACGGGAGTTATAACGATATCTCAATTGTGTATACTGCAGCGCGAACAGGATAACGGCTGGAATCAGCACTACCAGGCTATTGAGCCATGGAATATGAAACACCCGTTTGATAAAGCCGGCGGCCGAAATATCCTGGAAGATGGCATTGCCACCTACGTTCAAAGCATTTTTGTGTACCAGTGCGGCATACCATTCGAAGTAGCAGTTAACGATATACTGAGGAGAAGAAATGGCCATAGGCAAGGCAAACATCACCGCGCTCCATAGCAACAACCCGCCAACAAAGCGTTTTGGATGAGGACTGAAAAAGAAAAATGCCAGTCCTACGATGCCATAAAATTTGGTAAAAGTGCCTAATACGATGAAGAACGTGGCCCACAGCTCTTTTCCTTTGATCGTATTCGTAAACGTAAGAATAATGAATGCACCAATAAACTGATTCAACTGGAACCATCCGCTGGCGCCCATCAATTCCTGGGTGCATAGCAACAGGATGATGTTTTGCTGTAAACGTGTGAGTGGTAACTGCCGGATCGCGTAAAAAAGTGCGGCGGCACCTGTCATGGCCCATAAAAGAGCGCCCAGGTGTGTGTCCAGGGCGGCAAAGGGGGCAATCATGATGCTAAATACGGGGCCATAGAGGTTTACATCATAATATTCTGCCGGATAGGGTATGTATAAAGATTGCTGGTGGATGAGGTGATAAAAGACGTTCTTAAATATGAGGAAATTATTAATGTTATCCCTGGATATCTCCATGACAGTGCCCAGAAAGGCCAGTCCAAACCATAAAGACAAGATTAGCCATTCTTTTTCCGCCAAATATTTCAGCACATTCCTTTTTTCACGCATGTCGATAATTGCTTAATAATAAAAAGCTACAGTACGCAGGTATAACGCATTGGAAATGCGTATCCCTCTACTACCGGCCTTCATTATTCTGCAAATTATCTTTCAGCGATCAGGCTGATCATTTCGGGGCGTATTAGTATTCTGATTCTGCCCATTGTTTTGATTGCTCATTAACAGCGTATACCACTGCTGCTGTCACTAATGCACCTAAAACGATAAGAGAAGTTATTAATAGTATCATAGCAAACTCGATTTTTTCACATGTACTCAAATGTAAAGAAAAAACTTAGCATGCGGATTTACCGCAGGGTATTTGGTCATAGGGAGATGAATACCAGGCAGATTACCTACGGATCTACGGCCATCGACAACGGGCTTTGGTAAAGGATGTGATGATGCGTATCATGCCGGAGCAGCTTTCAGGTTTGGAGAAACAATTTTCGTAAATTACTCCCATGAGTGCAATGGGAAGCCCTAGAAAAAAACGTTCCGGCAAGGACGAGAAATTAACCTTCAAAGAGCGACTGGCCGCGTTACGTAACCTGCCGGCATTTTTCCGTATGGTATGGCAAACGAGTCCCGGTCTTACAATTGCCAATAGTGTGCTGAGGGTGGCACAATCCGCCATGCCGTTATCTTTACTTTATGTAGGTAAACTGATCATAGACCAGGTAGTACAGCTGAATAAAGATCCGCATCATTCCAGCACCTGGCTTTGGCAGCTGGTGGCTATTGAATTTGGGCTGGCCATTATTTCGGACGCGTTGAGTCGCGCGATTTCTTTACTGGACGGATTGTTAGGCGATCTTTTTGCCAACCATACGTCTGTAAAAATTATGGAGCATGCCGCCACCTTAGACCTGGATCAATTTGAAGATGCAGAATTTTACGATAAGCTGGAACGTGCCCGGCAACAGACTTCCGGCCGAACAGTTCTGCTGGCGCAGGTTTTAAGCCAGGTCCAGGATATGATCACCATTGTTTTTCTGGCAGCAGGGTTGGTGTTATTTAATCCGTGGCTGATATTACTGCTGTTGCTCGCCGTGATACCGGCGTTTTTAAATGAGTCGCACTTCAACGATCTATACTATAAATTAGCTTGGGGGCAAACTTCCGACCGGCGGGAGCTGGACTATATCCGTTACCTCGGGGCCAGCGATGAAACGGCGAAAGAGGTGAAAGTATTTGATCTGTCTAATTTCCTCATCAACCGTTTCCGGGTAATTTCCAATAAGTTTTATACCGATAAAAAAGTATTGCAGGTCCGGGAGTCGGTATGGGGAACGGCATTCGCCGTATTAGGCGCCGGTGGCTATTATGCAGCTTATGTAATCATCATTCTGCAAACCATCAGCGGGCATCTCAGCATTGGTGATCTGGCTTTTCTGGCGGGATCTTTCCGGCAGTTGCGCAGTACTTTCCAAGGCATTCTAATTCGTTTTTCTACAGTTACACAAGGCGCCTTGTACCTGCGGGATTTGTTTGAGTATTTTGAGATACAGCCTAAGATGGTGGCGCCCAGGCATCCGCGGCCTTTTCCCAATCCCATACAGCAGGGATTTACTTTTGAAGATGTTGGTTTTAAATATATCAACTCCGAGAAATGGGCGATCCGTCATTTGAACTTCACCCTGCATGCCGGCGAAAAACTGGCACTGGTAGGGGAGAACGGCGCCGGAAAAACCACGCTGGTAAAGCTGCTTTCCCGTTTATACGATCCCGTAGAAGGCCGGATTTTATTAGATGGCATAGACCTGCGGGAGTATGACATGAAAGAATTACGTACACAGGTAGGCGTTATATTCCAGGATTTTCAACGTTACCAGATGACGGTGTCGCAAAATATTGCGGTGGGCAATATTGCGCAAAGCAGCAACCAGCCGATGATAGAAGACGCCGCTAAACAAAGCCTCGCTTACCCACTGATAGAAAAGATGCCATTAGGATATGAACAGATGCTGGGGCGTCGCTTTAACCAGGGGATAGAGCTTTCCGGTGGTGAGTGGCAAAAGATAGCGCTGGCGCGGGCTTACATGAAAGACGCGCAGCTGCTGATACTCGATGAGCCCACGTCTGCACTGGATGCGCGGGCAGAGTACAACGTATTTCTTCGCTTTGCAGATCTTACCCGCGATAAAACTGCAGTACTAATATCGCATCGTTTTTCTACGGTGCGCATGGCCAATCGCATACTAGTGCTGGAAAAAGGCGCTTTAGCGGAGATAGGTAGTCATGAGGAGCTGCTAGAAAAGAAAGGGCGTTATGCGGAGTTGTTTGAATTGCAGGCGGCGGGGTATAAATAAATACACAAACGCGATTTTTTGTCTTCCCCAGGATTATACTGATTTAGATGATTTTCCAGATTTTTACTTTTGATTTAAAAAGATTTTGGAAGATGTTAGCGAGTATACATCCGCTAACATCTTCTAAAATCTTTTTAACATCTTCTAAAATCACAAAAACAAAATCTGGG
>NZ_DATCVJ010000735.1:0-8460 GCF_036566945.1 Chitinophaga sp.
TTGAGGTTAGCCATAAAACTTTGCCGGGTAGAATCTTTTTTATTCAGCACCTGTACATTCAGGTGTTGGTAATAAAAATTCATATTACCCAGGGTCGCGTATTTGTTGCCCGACCAGTTGGCGTAAATCGTATCTGCATAACCCCGTCGTACTTTCACTGCGGCCATGGGAATGGCTACTTCGTTGAATCGTGTGAGGTCCATGGGGGCCAGGTAACTCTGTGCGTAAAATCCGGAGAGAGAATCAGTGTATGACTCGTTGTACGAAAAGTAATGAATTGGACTGCCCAGTAATTTGCCGCTGGCCTGTACGCGCAGACTGTCACCCTTGGGATGTACATTGCCAAAATGAGTGATCAGTGCGTTGATCTCTGTGATCGGTACGGCCGACCATTTGTTGGTGGCTTTGGAAGATTCCTGCACCGTAACGGCGGACTGTTGCACCACTATAGAATCTACCTGCAACGCCCATGGCAGGGTATTGATTAATTGGGTGGGCATCCGTTTTTCTATGCCGTGCTCAAAAGGAATTCGTTTATCCCTGGCCGTTGTTAACAACGTATTACCGACGATAATTTTCCGGATATACAGGGTGGTATCTCCCGACAGATGATTGTTTTGTATCCCCGTTAGTTGCAGCGCGTCTCCTTTTACGGTGATGTAATCCCGCTGCCAGCGTGCGGTGCGGAAAGTTTCTGCTGCACTCAGATTGGGTGTTACGCTGAAATCATTTACCGATAAAGTATTCGTGGCTGAGTCCATTTTTATACTGCCTGCTTGTGCGTGCAGTTGCTTGTTCCTGTACAACAATCCCCCTTTGGTAATGGTGGTATTAGCCACCAACGATTGCCAGGCTATTTTATGATGCGGGTGGAAGCTAAATGCGGCGTCGTTAAACAGGCCCGATAGCTTATTCACTGCCAGTTCCATGGTGTCTCCATGATGCAGCGACAGCTGTACATCCTGCCATTTTGCCGCTATGCCGGAGTGGTATTTATCTTTGCGGAGCCGCCCTTTGGTCAGCTGCAACGATAACTGTGGAATGGAAACGTCGGTGCCGGTGCGATGAAATTGCAAGGCCGTTGTTTCCATTTGTATATAATCATACTGCAATAGTTGTTCGTTGCCGGTATGCAGGGCAAGATGGCCGGCTGACAGTTGCAGTTGGGTATGTAGGGTACTGCTATCCTTTCCGTTGATCTTTGTATAATGTAGTTCCGCATCGCGCACATGAAGCTGTGCAATGCTGACCTGTAGCGGAGCGGCGGCGTGTTGCTTTTTCGGCGCTTCGTCCCTGCTGACAATATTTATCTGCGGATGATCGGCAGTGAGTGATTGCACCAGCAGGCGATTGAAGTCGGTGCTGTGGATAGGAGTTGTGATATTCAAAGATGGGAGTACTATTTTAGTATAACCGTTTCCGTTATACATGGTAGCATTAGCATTTGTGATGTTGGTGCCACTATTACTGTTGAGCGAAACGGATTCCACGTCCAGCTCCATTTTTTCGCTGTGATGATGAATGCGATGGAACTGGCCGGTGGCCGCCCCCCAGGTAATGAACCGTTGTTTCGTGCGCAGATTTTTGAAAGCTATTTTATCTGCCTGGAAGCTGCTTTGCTGTGCAGGCCCGTTGCTGCTGAATTGCAGGTTGACAACATCCAGCCGCGCAATGCGTATCACCGGAAAGTCTTTGGGGGCAGTATGTTTAGCAGTCGCCGTTTGATACAACTGTATATTCAAGGCGCCGAAGCGAAGCACATCTACCTGAATATCCTTTGACTGCTGAAATACATCCCAGTCGAACACTTCCCAATAGATATTCCTGGCCGCAATACGACTGCCATTGGAAAGTTTCATCAATAATTGATCGGCTTTATTATGCCGGTGGGCGCCATCAAAAGCATAATTGTTAACAGTGATACTGACTTTGTCGGATGCCACGCTCATTTCCCGGATACGCAGATTGGGCATGGCGTGTTTTATATCTACCAAAGAATCACTCAGAAAAAAATTATGTAACAGGATATCTGTATTTACATTTTTTAACTGCAGCGTTACCGGCGATTTTCCGGTAGAAGTGAAGTTCACATTGCCATCCAGGATACGGAAATTATTCACCATGATCAGCTCACTCAGGCCATGCAGGGTTTGGTAAAATGCCGGCATTTTGATGGCGGTACTATCTGTTGCCGGCTTGCCTTTCACCGCTTTCTTTCCTTTGGTAAGCAATAAGATGCGGGGCGAATACAATTCGGCGCTACTGGCTTTCAGGTGCTTTCGCAGCAGGTCTTCCAGGCTCACATTATTTAGTCGCAGTGAAGGAGCGGTAAAGGTTAAGCCTTTGCCGGAATGGTTTTGAGGCGTAGGTCCGTATGCTACATTGTTGAAGATAACATCATTGCGCTGCAGCACAAATTCATCTACGCTCAGCTGGAACATACTGTCCAGTGAATAGAATTTTATTTTATTGAGATGGAGTGCAATGCTGTCGGTGGTAATGCCCGGTGTGGTATCATGTGCAATGGTAAGATTGTAAATCCGGAGGTTTGTTTTTTTAGTGGTGCCGGTAGATACATGTCCTGTAAGCAATAGCTCTCCGTCTTGCACCGCAATATATTTGAAATTCATTCTTTTGAAGAGTGTATTCGGAAGACTGTCCAGTGCTACTTTTTTATCTTTTATCGTGGCCTTTCTGCCGGGAAGCTTCAGCACTGGCCGTATACAGAGTAGTGTGTCGATCAGTAGTTCCTGCCGCATGTAAATGGCGGGCAGGTGCCGGGCGTTAAAATAGAACTTATCTGCCTGCAGCGACATCTCTCCTTTATCCGCAGTGGCGGCGCTGAATATAGTACAGGAGTCCAGTTCAAACACCTGTTTTTTACCGGAGAAGTGCAGGCGTCGGAAACTGATGGTATTCCTCCCGTCGGGTAATATCCAGTGTTGGTTGTCGAAAGAGAAATCTACATCTTCAGAGCCTAGAATATGATTGTCGGCAGTAGTGACTTTAGTGAAGTTGAGGATAGAAAAATTAAAGTGATCCACGCGCAGGGGTGGCGGTCCGTTTAGTTTGCTGTATACCAGTGAGCCATCCTGCAGGTGTACGATGCGTGCGTTTACATAGGTCAATGCCTGTTCCAGGTGTGCTACGATGGAGGACAGCTGGAAGGTTTCCTGTCTGGGCCCGGGGGGAACATGTTCATGTACGAACAGGGAAGGACTGATTACAGAGAGACTATCGACCAACAATTTTTTATGCAGGATGAGTGCGCGCCAGGATTGTATCGATAAATAAATCCGCGGTATTTTAACATCATAATGTGCATTGACGTGCACGGTGTCTTTACCCAGCAGGCGGGCGCCGTGCACCACGATATTTTTCTGCCATAAAGAAAAGTCAATATTGTCCGCATCAAACTGGTAGGTGCCGCCGGATTCTTTGGCAACAATGTATTGCACAATTTTCACAAACTTATGCTGCACCAGGTAGTAGAGCAGGCCGCCAATCAGGATCCTGGCCACAAGGAGGATCAGCAATATTTTGAACCATTTTTTATACCTGGGTGATAGTTGCATGATTTTGCTTAACGGATTACCTTTTTGCTAACATTTTTCCGGCGGGTATGTTCAAAATCAGGCGACTAATTTAGCAATCCCAAAAGCGGCAGCAGCAGCCAGTATCCCGATCATGGTTACTTTCAGCGCGCCCTGTAGTGGCGGCTGACCGGTTACTTTGCTTTTGAAATAGCCAAATACAAACAGGCAGATAATGGTGAGTGCTGTTGAGCCGATCAATCCGCGTTGAGGCGTGTCCGTGACCAGGTAGGCCGACAAGGGTAATAAACCGCCCACAAAATAGGAGGCGCCAATGGTGAGGGCGCTTTGTCTGGCTCTGTTGGGATTCGGTGCTTCCAGCCCCAGCTCAAATTTCATCATGAAATTGACCCATTTGGTTTTGTCTTTAGACAGCTCCGTAGCGATCAGTTGTTGTGCTTCCGCGCTTAATCCGTATTCGGCAAACACCTCTTTTACTTCTTCCATCTCTTTATCAGGTACCGTTTCAACCTCTGTATATTCTCTTTTTAATTCACTTTCGTAGTGCTCCAGTTCTGTTTTTCCGGCAAGGTAGCCGCCGAGTCCCATGGCAATACAGCCAGCTACTATTTCGGCGATACCGGCGGTAAGAATAATGTTATTGCTGCTGACGGCGCCGCTGAGTCCTGCCGCCAATGCAAAAGGCACGGTTAATCCGTCGCTCATGCCAATGACCATGTCGGTAATAAAATCCGAGCTTTTTAAATGTTCTTCCTGATGCATTTTTCCGGGTTTATAGGGGATATTCGTGATATAAATATAAGTGCTTTATCGTACTTTGTACAGATTGTAAAGGTACGCGCAGTTGGTCAGCACTGCTCATCAAAGTTGAAAAATTATGGCAAACGACATCGTATGTTTTGGTGAAATGTTATGGGACATCCTGCCGGAGAAGGAATTGCCGGGTGGCGCGGTGATGAATGTAGCGTATCACCTGCAGAAGCTGGGAGAAACAGTATCGCTCGTATCCCGTATAGGAAAGGATCCGCGGGGGCAAGGGCTATTGGATATGCTACAGGGTTTTGGGCTGGATACTACTTTTGTACAGGTAGATGAAAAACAGGAAACCGGAAAGGTATATGCGGACATGACCAATCCTACCGATGTGCATTATGATATCGTATATCCGGCAGCGTGGGATTTCATCCAATGGGAGCCGGGGTTGGCAGCGCTGTTAAAACAACCCGGTACCCGGTACCTGGTGTTTGGGAGTCTTTGTTCCCGCGATGTGGTGACACGGCATACGCTGGAACATGCCTTGCAGGAAGATCTTGTGAAGGTGCTGGATATTAACCTGCGGGAGCCGCATTATACCCGCGCTCACGTGGAGTGGTTGCTGCAGCAGTGTAATATCCTGAAACTGAATATGGCAGAACTGGAGCTGATCAGCAGCTGGTATCATCCGTTTGAAGATAAAGAACAGGCAGTGCAGGCATTGTCTGCACAGTTTAATATCCCCATTATTGTAGTGACCATGGGGGGCGATGGAGCGTTGCTGTTAATGAATGGCACCTGTTATGTAGAGCCGGGCATTGCGGTGAAAGTAGTGGACACCATTGGCAGCGGTGATGCGTTTCTGGCGGGCTTCCTGCATAGCTTTATCGGGCAGCGGCCGGCGCGGGAGTGTTTGCGCTTTGCGAATGCGCTGGGAGCGTTGGTAGCGTCGTATGCGGGCGGGTGCCCGGATTATGCGCCGGAAGAAATAGGGGGTGTTTGATAGGGGGAAAGCCCTGCTTTTTTTGTCTTAGGGCAGGATTATACTGATTTAGATGATTTTCCAGATTTTTACTTTTTTGATTTTATAAGATTAAAAAAGATTAGAGAAGATTTTAGCGAAGCTATTCGCTTAGATCTATGCTAATCCTTTTAATCCTGTAAAAACAAAATCGGGAAAATCATCTAAATCAGTATAATCCTGCCCTTAGACAAAAAATCGCTCCTTTACTATTCAATGATGGCTTCCTGCATTTTTACCCCTAATATCCCTTTAATCGCCTGTTCCAGCGTATACGTTCCATCAGCCGAATGCCAGGCAATAAATCCATCTGGTCTGATCAGCAATGCCATTCCGGTTTCCAGGTGGGCGGCAGCCTTCCATTGTTCATCCGTGATCACGTGTACGGGGAGGGGAATACGAAATTGAGCTGTTAATTTTTCAGTAGCTTCCTGCCAATGTGAATCTGCCTCCGTTGTTACCAGGGTAAAATGGGTAACGGCCAGGTCCAGCGTAGAAATGCGTTGGCCATTTTCGTTGAGCCATTGATGTGGTACACGGGTGCCGGGTTGTCCGTCTGGTTTTATAATATCGGTTGAGGTATGGAGGGATTTGCCGGCTATGGCGGCAGAGGTATAGCAGTAATCCGGAATGCCCAACCGGTGAATCATTCCGGTGAAAGCTTCGGCCTCGGTGGCGTTAAAAAGATCTTTCATCAGGCTACCGGGGTTGACCAATCCTTTTTCATCTGCCATTTCCGCGGAGCGCAACGCGTTTTTGAATCCTACGGGCTGTCTTTCCGGTGAATAGGTATCCAGTAAAGAAGGATGTGCCTTGTGTTGCAGTACCAGTGCCAGTTTCCAGGCCAGGTTATGCACGTCCTGTACGCCGGAGGCGGCGCCTTTACCTCCGTAGGGTGTCATTTGGTGGGCGGCATCACCAGCGATGAAGACGCGGCCATGCTGCATGTTGGTCACTGCGTTGGCGGTGGGCTTCCAGGGCAGCATGCTGATAATGCGTACAGGGATGTCCGGCATATCGATCACTTCCCGTAATATGCTTTCCAGTCTTTCAGTAGTATACTCTTCCGGCTTTTCCTGCTGCGGATCATAATGCAGATGTATCACCCATTTGTTACTGTTGTTGATAGCGGTGAGCATGCCGGTAATGCCGGGTCTTTTGATGATGCCGATACTGAATTCATTGCCGCGTACGACTTCCCCGAGTGGGGCTTCAAAATAAATATTCAGCAGGTGACCAAGTGCGCCGGGGCCGGTTGTTTCCACACCTAATTCCCGGCGAATAGGGCTGCTGGCGCCATCTGCGGCAATCATGTAGCGACAGGCAATGGTTTCCGTAATACCGGTATCACGGTTACGGATATACGCTGTCACATCATCATCGGTTTGGGTGAATGATAATAGCTCTGTATGAAAACGGATATCTGCGCCTCTGTCGATCGCTGCCTGCCGCAAAAGGGGTTCTGCAATATCCTGGGTGCAGCGGGCGCCGGAAGCCGGGCTAAGGGCCGCTATTTTTTCCAGGCCGGGGAGTTCTATGGGATGCTTTACTTTATTGTAGGCACTACCTACCTGGCGGAGGATATCGGGTAAGCTATCGCCGGTATAGATGCCCCAGGCCGGAGCCAGTGCTTTGCCCGCTTCGCGGATGGCATCATCCAGCTGCAGTTCCCGGAAAAGTTCCATGGTACGCACATCGAAGCCCCGGGAACGCGGATGTACTGAGGTGGTAGGGCGCTTCTCTATCAGCAGCGGACGTATTCCCTGTTGCAACAGGAATAAGGCGGCCGATAATCCGGTTAGCCCGCCGCCTGCAATTAATACCGGTATTTGTTCGTTATTCTCACTAGTTTTGTTTGACATAGCCATCTGTTATTTTTGATAAAATTGACTTTTTATTCACCGGGCGGATGGCATATAACGGATAACTTTGTACCATCTGTGAAAATTAAAATACGCCGGTATGGAAGCGCAAACATTACCCACAGCCCCCGCCAACTACGAACAGATATTTTCTCCCGACATGGGCGTGGTGCAGGAGCTGGCATTGCCATTCGAAAATAAAGAAGGCACCATTACACTGGCCCTGGTGAATAATATGGGGATAGTCGACAGCCGTTTTCATACCAACGAGCTCACGCCCCCCTGGCAGCATTTTAATAATAAGCCTTTTGTGGAGATGAACTTTATGCTGGAAGGCGACCTTTATCAAACTATGGATGGATTTCCCGGCCGGAAGCTTTGTGCCAAAGGATCTCATAATCTTTTATTCAACCCCGGCACGCTGGAGAAAAACCAATTGGTGGGATATGGGAACTATCGCACCTTTGGTGTGCATGTGAACCCGGAGAAAATGTCGGAGTTATTGAGCGCCTATGTACCGGAGCTGGAAAAATTTTCGGAGAAGATTTATGCAGGGCAGCCATTTATGCTGGAATCACCAGTGCCGCAGCTGACCGCAAAAATGAAATATATCTTTGATACCATTTGGCAATACCCGAATCAGGAAGGCTTAAAGAAGTTATATCTCGAATCGAAAATATTAGACCTGTTATCGCTGCAATGTGAATTGCTGTTGCAAACACCGGCAAAAAAAGCACCCACACTTCCCGCTGCTGATATCGACAAATTACATGCGGCCAGGGTGCTGCTGGAGCAACGGCTGGAGCGCCCTCCTTCATTGGCGGAACTATCGAAATTGTGCCAGTTGAATGAGTTCAAGCTGAAAAAAGGATTCCGGGAATTATTTAATACTACGGTATATGGCTTTGTGCACGAAACGAGGTTAACCCGCGCACAGCAAATGATTCGGGAAGGGCAACAAAATATCTCTGAAATAGCTTACCAGCTGGGTTATAGCCATCCGCAGCATTTTCAGCGGGCTTTTAAAAAGCAGTTCGGTATTACGCCGGGGAGTTTGTTGAAGTGAACGCGATTTTTTGTCTTGGGACAGGATTATACTGATTTAGATGATTTTCCAGATATTTTTTCGGGATTAAAAAAGATTAGCGTAGACATAAGCGAAATCTTACGCTTATGTCTACGCTAATCTTTTTTAATCTTATAAAATCATTGTTGTCCGGGTAAATCTTAATTAGAAGGTACAAAAAAAGGGCAGTTCCAAAGAACCACC
>NZ_DATCVJ010000736.1:0-8678 GCF_036566945.1 Chitinophaga sp.
ATCGTAGAAATCCTGGAAGGTGACGATAGCCTGGAAATCTTCAGGATTTACTTTAAATCCGAAGTTATCTTCTATCACTACTACCATGTCAATATAATCCAGACTGTCAAGATCCAGTGTGGACTTCATATTTGCTTCAGGTGTGATTGATTCGGCGTTTGCTTCAAACTCCTCTACCAGAAACCTATTCGTAACAGTTATTATTTCTCTAATGTCCATAAAGTGCGAAATCAGATATAGGTCGTTTTAAAATTATTTATTGCATCTTAGTTGGTCTAACGATCCTGATCCAGGGGTCAAAGTTAAGAATATTTACTTTCCGTTCCACCTCCTGACGATAAGAGAAGAGTTGGTGCCTCCAAAACCGAAAGAATTCGACAAAAATATATTAAAATTTTTATTAATTGTACTGGACACAATATTTAGCCGGGCGGCGTCCTCATCGGGATTTTCCAGGTTAATATTGGGTGCAATAAATCCATGTTTCATCATGAGCATGGAGTATACAATTTCGCTGGCACCTGCCATCCAGCACTCGTGGCCGGTCATAGACTTGGTGGAGCTCACGTAGGGTCTGGAAGCGCCGAATACTTCATGCAGAGCTTTGGCTTCACTGGTATCGCCTGCCAGTGTGGACGTAGCGTGTGCATTAATATATTCGATATCGCCGGGTTGCAGACCTGCATCTTTCAGCGCAATCTCCAGCGAGCGTACGGGCCCGTCTACAGTAGGATTGGAGATGTGGGAACCATTGGAAGAGAAGCCATATCCCATCACTTCACCTAAAATGGTGGCGCCTCTGCGTTGGGCTGATTCCAGGCTTTCGAGGATAACGGTTGCTGCGCCGCCACTGGGTACCAGTCCATCGCGGTCGCGGTCAAAAGGCCGGGAAGCGCGGGCAGGATCATTTTCCCTGATGGAAAAAGCACCGATGGCATCGAAATTCCCCATCGCATACAAATTCACTTCCTGGGCGCCGCCGCAAATAACGGCATCCTGCATACCACTGCGGATAAACATGTAGCCCATACCAATGGCATGAGAACCGCTGGCACACGCTGCGCTCACGGTAAAGTTTACACCACGAAGCTTGAAAATAGTCGCCAGGTTCATGTTCACGGTGGAGTTCATGGTCTGGAATACAGAACCGGAACCCACCAGCATAGTATCTTTTTTTGCCCGCATTACATCGTTGGCTTCCACCACTGGTTTTGCGGAGCTGTCATTACCATATAAAAGTCCTATGGGTGTGGCATCAATATAGTCGGGTGTAATGCCCGACTGCTCCAGGGCTTCACGGGTTGCCATATAGGCAAACTCCGCCTGTTCCGGCATCATGATCCTGGACCGACGATCCAGTATCCCTTTGAGCTCGGGTCTTTCTATATAACCGGTTAATCCTGACCGGTAACCAAAAGTTTTCCTCTCTGGGTCCAGCACAATGCCGGATTTTCCCTGATACAATGAATCTCTTACTTCCTGCATATCCTTTCCAATGCAAGAGTAGATTCCCATTCCAGTGATCACTACTCTGTTCATAAGCTTGTAGCTTTTAGCGGTTAGCTTTGATCCAGCTATTAGCTATTAGCTTTTAGCTTTTAGTAAATGTAGCGAAGCGTATGTTATGCTAATTTCCGCTGCATTTACTAAAAGCTAAAAGCTAATAGCTAATAGCTAAATGCTACTCAGGTGTGCAACCCTCCATTAATATTCAGTACCTCTCCGGTAATATACCCTGCTGCTTTGGAAGCGAGGAAAGCTACTGCTTCCGCTACTTCTTCCGGTGTACCAAAGCGGTTCATGGGTACTTGTGCAGCCAGCTCTTTTTCATTGAGCTCTGCTGTCATATCTGTTTTAATAAATCCGGGTGCGATGGCATTTACGGTGACGCCTCTTTTGGCAACTTCCTGGGCCAGGGCTTTGGTAGCACCTATGACCCCTGCTTTTGCAGCGGAATAATTTGTCTGGCCGGGTAAACCTTTGATGCCAGACAACGATACCATATTAATAATACGTCCGTAACGTTTTAATAACATGCTATTCAATACCTGTTTCGTCACATTAAAAAAACCGTTCAAACTGATGTTCACTACATTTCCCCACTGTGCTTCATTCATCCAGAACATCAGGGAGTCTTCCCGTATTCCTGCGTTATTGACCAGTACTTCTATCTGTTGCTCTTTATTATTTTCTACCCAGCTCCCCAGCACCTGCTGTACTTCTGCAGCGTCTCCCACGTTAAACTGCAACAGTTCACCGGTACTGCCTTTTGCTTTTACCGCTTCCAGGGTTTCCAATGCTGCCGCTTCATTTCCTTTGTAGTTGATGAGTATATGATAACCTGCTTCGGCCATTTTTATACAAACTGCCCTGCCTATTCCTCTGGACCCACCTGTTACTAATGCACACTTCATGAAATTACGAATTACGAATTACGAATTACGTTGTACCGGCTACTAAAACTCTACGGGTACATTTTTTATCAGGTATTCCTTAATTTTCTGAAGATCCTTGTAACGCGGGCTATCCTCAATAAATTTAGGAAATATTGCTCTGACTTCCTGGTATACTTTATGGGAAAAACCAGCCAAACGATCCTGACAATTCAGGTAGTCTACCGCCTGTAACATCGTCATCACCTGTATCGCCAATACCTGGAAAGTATTTTCTATCACCTTGCTGGTCATGATGGCAGCATTACAACCCATGCTCACAATATCCTGGTTGTCATTATTATTTGGAATACTATGCACATACATCGGGAATGACAAGGTCTGATTTTCTGCCACTGTAGATGTAGCCGTAAACTGAACGCCCTGCATTCCAAAATTGAAGCCAAGTTTTCCGAGGTTCATAAACGGCGGGAACTTATGGTTCAATTTATCGTTCAGGAGGTAGTTTAATTGTCTTTCTGCGAGCATAGACAATTTGGTAATGGCAATTTTTATTTTGTCCATTTCCAGAGAGACATAGTCACCATGGAAGTTACCGCCATGGAAAACATTTTCCAGGTGATGATCCACTACCGGGTTATCGCTCACGGAATTCAGTTCCTGCACTACCAGCTTCTCTGCCTGTGCCAGCGTATCGTACACGGGGCCCAGGATCTGTGGTACGCAGCGCAGGGAATAATATTCCTGTACTTTATCTTTAAAAATTTCTTCTTCCAGTTCTTTATAGAGATGATCGGGGCGATGGCGGACCATTTTGCTACCTGTCAGGATTTCTCTCATTTTGGCGGCAATCTGCTGTTGTCCTTCATGCTTTTTCACGGCATTCAGTTCGGCAGAGAGGTGGTCATCAAATGCCTCCACGATTTCGTTGATCATGGCAGATAATACCACAGACCATCCGAGGAGTTTTTTGGCTTCGATAAGGTTTACCAGACCTACGCCGGTCATGGCGGAAGTACCATTAATGATGGCCAGTCCTTCTCTTACGTGTATGCCTATAGGTTTGAGGTTCAGTCGGGCAAATACTTCTGCCGTAGGCTGATATTTATCTTCATACCATACTTCTCCTTCGCCGATCAGTACCAGGGCCAGATGGGCTAATTGTACCAGATCGCCACTGGCGCCTACTCCACCGTGTTCAAACACACAGGGATATACGTTTTTATTGATCAGGTCTTTTAAGAGATGTACTACTTCCGGATGAATGCCGGAATGTGCCTGCATAAAGCTGCTCAAACGTGCAATCATCAGGGATTTTGTATGCAGGGGTGACATACATTTTCCTGCGCCGGAGCTATGGCTGCGGATCAGGTTATATTGTAACTGGAAAGTATCTTCATCGCTGATCCGATACTGCGCCATAGGACCAAAACCGGTATTAATGCCGTAGATCAGTTTCTTTGCCGAAAATTTCTCAAGGAATAGAAAACTAGCTTCCACCTGCTGCAGAGCTGCTGTTTCGAGTGTCAGCTCTTCTCCGCCCAAAAGGACCCTGTACACTTCATCCAGGGACAGCGCCTTACTTCCTATTGCAACCATTTTATCTTAAATTAAATTATTTGTATATGTAAAAAAGTGCTCAAAATTAGCATAAAGCTAGATTTATCCAAATAAATAACAACGGTCCCAAACGAATTCCGGGTAATTACGCATACGGTTATTACGCTTTTTACTTTTGGGGGATCACTATTTATTCTTCCTCATGCTGGGTTGGCGGTGTTACCAATACTTTATCGATGCGGTGCGCATCCATGTCCACTATTTCGAATGTAAAATCGCGCCAGGTAAACTTTTCACCGGTTTGCGGTATATGTTCCAGGTGGTGCAGAATGAAGCCTGCCAGCGTATCAAAATCCTGCTCAAATTCCGTCATCCAGTCTTCTTTATCAAATTCTTCCAGGAAATCATAGAACGGAATCTGTGCATCCACCAGCCAGGTACCATCTTCGCGGAGCACCATTTCGTAGTCATCGCTTTCTGCGGTTTCCGGCATATCTCCTACAATGGCTTCCAGGATATCATTCAGGGTAATCATGCCCAGGAATGTACCGTACTCATCCACAATAAAAGCAGCGTGCAAATGCGTTTCCTTAAACTTCTCAAGCACCTGGTAGGCTGTATTATTTTCCGGTACAAACAGGGGTTTACGGATAATATCCGCCAGCGGCACAGATTTGCCGGCTACGGTGTACAGGTCTTTTATCGTGATCAGTCCTTTGATACTATCTATCTGCCCATCACATACGGGGTATACCGAATGCAGGCTGTCATGAATTTTTTTCTGATAATCAGCAGTAGCCTCATTGATATCCAGCCAGGTAATATCATTCCGGTAGGTCATAAGCGAGGTAATGTTACGGTCGCCCAGGTGAAATACGCGCTCAATGATTTCCTGTTCTGTTTCTTCGATAGCGCCGGAGTTGGTGCCTTCGTTGATGATGGCCTTAATCTCCTCTTCCGTTACGTGGGTATCACCGGATTTAAGATTAAATAATTTCACCAGCACAGTAGTGGAGGCAGACAGTAACCAGATAAAAGGAAAGGTAAGCCAGGAAAGGACCTGCATTGGCTTTGCCATGGCTTTGGCAATGGCTTCCGGTTTAGCCAGTCCGATACGTTTGGGTACCAGTTCTCCCAGTACCATAGAGAAATAAGTAATGGCCACTACAATGATGGTAGTAGCTACCACGCTGCTGTAGGGCTGTATAGCGGGGAATGTATTGAGCCAGGCCATCACATCTGTTTTGATGTTTTCGCCTGAATAAATACCCGTTAATATGCCGATCAGGGTAATACCGATTTGCACGGTAGAAAGAAAGGTGTCCGGATTATTGGCCAGCTTCAAAGCTGCCTTTGCTTTTTCATCCCCTTTATTGGCCTGGTTTTCCAAACGGATCTTCCGGGCCGAGACCAATGCTATCTCGGACATCGAGAACAGGCCATTCAATAAAATAAGGATGAGGATAATGACGACTTCCATATATAAAGCCTAAAAATAAAAAATTATTCAAATATCAGGGTAAGAAATGCCAAAAGCAGTCCTAGTGCTATTGCCATGACCTTTTTCCTGCTGAGTTCATGATGTTTTGTGCCACTTTCATAAAAAATAGTAGTGGAAATGTGCAGAAATGCACCTACTACCAGCGCTACCACGTATAAAAGGTAATGCTGTACAATATCGAAACGACTGCCCAGCCATCCTGCCAGGATAGCGGCCAGTGGTGTTACCAGTGCAAATATCAGCAGGATCCGCCAGAGATCTGCCCGTTTTTTATGTGCATGCATCATCACGGTGATCAGTGTTAATGCTTCCGGAATTTTATGTGCGGCCACTCCTACCATCAGTGAGGGCAGTGCGGAATGATCATCATATTTAAATCCCAATGGAATACCTTCCATGAAGGCATGGATGGAAAGTCCCAGCAGCAGCGGCGTTACCGCAATATGATGATGATGTTCCTGTGGTACATGTGTATGCCCATGCTCCATACCATGCGATAGCTGCTGCAGGAAAACCTGCAGAAAAAATCCGGCTACAATGTAAATACCGGCCTGATGTCCCAGCTCATGATACACTTCCGGCAGGAGGTGCATAATGATCACCCCAAAAAGAAAGGCGCCGGTAAAGGCCAGCAGGTAAATTGAAAAATTGGCAGAAATACGTTTTACCGTCATGGGAATCATCCCACCTGCAATGGTTGCTGCCAGTATTAATATCAGATAGTTCCAGTTCATGATGTAAGTTCAGACTCCAGTCTTATGCGGCGTTGAAAGAAACTTCCGCTGAGCAGTCCGATTAAAATGCCCAGTACAGCACCACCGGCTACATCCAGCGGATAATGCACTCCTACGTACACCTGTGCATAGCCAATAACGGCGGCCCATACAAAGAATAACCAGGCATACCGGCGAAAAGCTGATTTTAAAGTTATGAAACAAAATGTAGCCAGCGCAAAATGATTCGCTGCATGGTTAGAAGTAAAGCTGCCGCTCATGGGGCAGTATACCACCAACACTCGGGCATAATGCGATACCACCGGGTCCCGGCAGGGCCTTACTCTTCCGATGGCGCTTTTCAGATACAGGCTGCCCTGATCTGCCAGGCCAAAGCAAAGTAAAAAGAAAAGGATCCAGAAAAGTCCTTTCCAGCCATAGTTAATGGTAACAAACAAACCCAGGAAAAGGTACAAAGGCGCCCATACAAAAGGTTCCCGCAAAAAAGGCAGGATCACATCGAGTGCCCCATTGTGCCATTGTCCGTTAATATGAAAAAATAACCGGAGGTCTTCACGGAGTATTGCTTCAAGCATGGCTATAATTTTGTAGCGATAATGATCAGTCGTGGCGAACGCTGTTCATCATAGCTGTTAAAGTGATAGTCGCCGAATATTTCTGTTATTTCAAGTCCCTGTTTGGCAAACATGACCTCAAAATCCTGCCTGGTAAAGGCATTCACGCTTTCGGTGTAAGTAGCGCGGCGCATTTTATTTTTGTCGAGGATACTGATTTGCTTCATGAATTTATGATCTTTCAGTTCCCGACGGATATCAAATACCACATTTTCCTTTTCTTTCACTTCATCATATACCAGGTGGGCGGCTACATAATTGCTATTGAGGTAGTCCAATACCAGTTTGCCACCGGGCTTCAACGCATTCTTCAACGTGCGCAACGCATTGTCGTTGTCGCGCTGGGATTCGAAATAACCGAAGCTGGTGAAAAAATTGAATACCACATCAAAGTAGTTTACCCAAAAAGGTAAGCGCATATCGTGTTGGAAAAAACTCAGGTGGTCGTTTTCCAGTTTTTTAGCGGCGTTGATACTTTCAATAGAAAGATCGATTCCTGTTGCATTATAGCCTTTATCGGCCAGATATTTGGCATGTCGTCCCATTCCACAGGCCACATCCAGCATTTCCGCTTCCGGAGCCGGTTGCAAAAATGCCAGCAGTTTATCAATGAAGGCAGCAGCCTCCCGTTCATCGCGGTTGTCGTACAGCAAATGATAGTAGGGAGAATTAAACCAATCCTTAAACCAAAGTTTATCAAGATCCATAATCAGAGAGCTTTTAGCTGTTAGCTGTTAGCTGATAGAAAATGCAGCGAATGAACAACATAGCACCATCTCCGCTGCATTTCCTAACAGCTAACAGCTAATAGCTAACAGCTATTTTTTATTGTTAAACATCAAATATCGGGTGCTTTCGTAAAAGCCACGTGTTAAATTATCAAGGCTTTTCGCTGTATCCGCCTGTTGTGCACGGACATTCTTCAGCGGATCGCCTTTCAGATCGTATAGTGCGGTGGAATCGTTTACCATGTTTATTTCATACAGGTAACGATCGCCCAGCGTAGCATAATAAGGCATCTGGTTGCGCAGGTACGTCATGAAAACATACTTATTATCTATCCGGGTGCTGTCAAATAAATCTACCCCCAGTGTATAGTTTTTATATGGCATCCCTACCATTTTAGCCATGGTAGGATATACATCCAGTAAGCTGCCCGGTGTGCTGATCTGCTGTGGCGCCAGGTGTTTGGGACTGTACATAAACGCTGTTACATGTACACCGCCGGTAGACAGTTCATATTCGGGTAACGGCATAAAGCTGTATGGATTGAGCACACAGTTATGATCTCCGAAAAATACGAAAACGGTGTTATCCAGGTAACCGTCTTTGCGGGCCATATCAATGAGATGCCCCACGTTATAATCTTCATACCTTAATGCATTAAACTGATCGATTGACACAAAGCCCGACTTTTTGAACTTATTCATGTCAATATCCTTCTCCCTTAATTTTTTAAAGTCGCCGGCCCCGGTGGTAATGGTATAAGGCGGGTGATTATCTGCCAGTTGCAGAAACGCAACGAAAGGTTGTTTTTTATCATTGTCTTCTTTAAAGATGCCGCTGGCTTCTGTGATCAGGTCGTAGTCGGAAACGCCCCATACATCTGCTTTGGCCGACTTATACATGCCTTCTTCGTAGATCCGTATACCTTCCACATTATTGGTAAACACTGCGCGGATGTTAGCCCAGTTGGTGTTGCCACCCAGCAGGTACAGTTTATCGTAGCCTTTGAACTGGTCCATCACAATACGCTGATCCAGCATTTTAGGATGACGGCTGGCGGTTTTTACGGCGGTAATATCCGGCAAACCGGTATGTACGCCAAACACGGTTTTAGCGGTGCTGATGGCGGGTACATAGAAATTTTTAAAGA
>NZ_DATCVJ010000737.1:0-1769 GCF_036566945.1 Chitinophaga sp.
AGTTAGTAAAGAAATGTAGCAGCCACGAATGTAAAACTAGCACCTCAAATTTTTTGTTGGGTCAACATTGAATTTTAATCGCCTGCGCGGTAGTGGACGTTTACTCGTCACCTACGGGTACAACTCTTTTTGTGCCAGCTATCCGCGAAATGCGAGAGGGATTTCTATGCCTGTACTCACCTGCTTGTTCAGCTAATACGCCTGACTATTATCAACCGCTTTATCAAACTACTAACAATGAAGAAAAACTACTCCCGTTATTATGTGCCGCCTGCGTACAGGCGAAGGTCCATGCTTTGTATCGCTGCATTCCTGATCCTCCAGCTATGCAGTCAACGGATGTTTGCACAATCCGCCAAGAGTATACAAGGTGAAATTACCGATGAAAAAGGAAACAAAATTCCCGGCGCCACGGTGCTGATCAAGGGAACTAAAACCGGTACCGGATCGGATGACAAAGGTCATTACATCATCCAGGTGCCGGCAGGCAAAGATACCCTTAGTTTCTCCTTTATAGGCTATCAGACCATGGATATGCCCATTGGAGGCCGCGGTACCATTAACGTACAGATGCAGCCGAATACCGCTACTCTCAATGACGTAGTGATAGTAGGTTTTGGTACGCAGAAGAAAACCAGCCTGGTAAGCTCTGTGACCTCTATTAATCCGAAAGAGATTAAAGGGCCTACCAGTAACCTCACCACCATGCTGGCCGGTCGGATTTCCGGTATCATTTCGTTCCAGCGTTCCGGTGAGCCGGGCGCCGACAATGCACAGTTCTTTATCCGCGGTGTAGGTTCCTTCGGAACCGGGAAAGTAGATCCACTGATTATGATTGATGGTATTGAAAGTGATAATACCGCGCTGGCGCGCTTACAGGCAGATGATATCTCTGGCTTTTCTATCCTGAAAGATGCCACTGCGTCCTCTATCTATGGCGCCCGCGGTGCAAACGGTGTAGTGCTGGTCACCACCAAACAAGGTGAATCCGGCAAAACGAAGTTGAGCTTCAGGGTAGAAAATTCCACCTCCGCCAACACACAGAATTTCAAAATGGCGGATAACATTACCTACATGCGCCTGGCGAACGAAGCATCGCTCACCAGGAATGCGCTGGGTGCCGCTCCATATTCTCAAAACAAAATAGACCATACCGCCGCGGGTGATGATCCCTTGTTGTATCCAAACAACGACTGGGTTAAACAGATGTTGAAAGACTATACCAACAACCAACGTTATAATATGAACGTGAGTGGTGGTGGCGACAAGTTGCAATACTACCTGGCCATGACCTACAACGTAGACAATGGTATGCTGAAAGTAGCGCCCCTCAATGATTTCAACAGTAATATCAAACTGAGAAATTACTCCGTTTTATCCAACGTAACACTGAACCCCACCAAAACAACCAAAATACTGGTGAGTTTGAAAGGTCAGTTTGATGATTACAATGGTCCTGTTGGCGGCGGATCAAAAATTGTGTCCAGTGTGCTTACCGCTAATCCGGTATCATTTCCTGCCATCTATCCGCAAAGTTATATGCCGTATGCGCAACACCCTTTATTTGGTAACGCCATTATGCCGGGAACTACCCGTGATCTTTTCATCAATCCTTATGCAGAAGCGGTACGCGGGTATCAGCAAAGTAACAACAGTACACTCACTGCCCAGTTACAACTGACACAGGATATGAGCGGTATCTTAAAAGGGCTGTCGGGCAGAGTGATGGCATATACTACGCGTTACTCCGCATTTGATGTAGCCAGACA
>NZ_DATCVJ010000738.1:0-6685 GCF_036566945.1 Chitinophaga sp.
GTCATATTGAATCAAGAAAGTAGTACACTCCTCTAATGAAGCGATTGAAAGCAGTAAGTATCATCTTAACTATATCGGGAATTGCAATAATATCAAGTTGCCAGAGCAATGCAGCAAGACGGGAAGCTGAAAGGAAAAAAACAACATCAGACAGCGTTCTTTACACCGTGGGATTAAGCACGGCAGAAAAAGAGGCGATATTAAAATCGCCCCGCACCATACAAATGCAACATGAACTGGAAGCATTTTACAATGGTAAATTATTACGCAGTGGATTCAACGGTGCCGTGCTTGTAGCCAGAAAGGGCGTTATCATTTTTGAACAATATCATGGTTACGAGAATTCAAGGACGAAAACACCTGTCATTGACAGTTCTTCTTTTCAACTCGCCTCTGTTTCAAAAACCTTTACCGGCGCAGCTGTACTGTGGTTAGCACAAAAAGAGAAACTCAGTCTCGACGATTCTTTGCAAAAATTCTTTCCCGCATTCCCGTACAAAGGAATCAATGTTCGTATGTTGTTAAGCCACCGCAGCGGCTTACCGAACTACCTCTATTTTTGTGATAGTTTATGGAAAGAAGAATCACGCTTCATTACCAATGATGAAGTGATCAAACTAATGGAGGCACATAAGCCACCAATGCAACATTTGCCCGGAACTCATTTTCAGTATTGCAATACCAACTACCTGCTGCTGGCTTCTATCATAGAAAAAGTAAGCGGACAGAAATATGCTGAATTTATGGAAGAAACTATTTTCCGTCCATTAGGTATGGTGAATACTTTTGTCTATGATCCTGCTTCAGCAGCACGCCGGCACCAGACCCAGAGCCATAAGTACAACGGGCAGTTTGAGCCGGATACTTATTTCGATGGTGTGATGGGTGATAAGGGAATATACAGCAGCGCACGCGATATGCTTAAATGGGACCAGGCGCTCTATTCCGGACAGCTATTAAACGAAGCTACCCTCAAGGCTGCTTATACTCCTTATAGTCATGAAAAACCAGGGATACGTAACTACGGCCTTGGCTGGCGACTGATGGTATATCCCGACAGTTCTAAAAATATTATCTATCATAATGGCTGGTGGCATGGCAACAACACGGTATTTTATCGTTTTGTACAAGACTCTACCACATTAATCATCTTAGGAAATAAATATAACCGCGGTATTTACCAGGCTGTAAAACCTGTTCGTGATATACTTGGTCACGGAGATGGTGAAGAAGCCGGAGAAGAATAGCTTTTAGCTTTTAGTAAATGCAGCGAAAACCAACATGATGTCATCTTTGCTGCATTTACTAAAAGCTAACGGCTAAAAGCTATTTCCTTGTTTTCTGTTGGGCATTACATTATCTCTGGTCCCAATTATTTCGCCCGTAAATGCGTGGCTCCTCACCGTGTATTCATCTTTCAAACAATAATGGCAACAGGAAGGAATACAGGGATCCCTGTGAATAAAAAATTCCACCTCACTCCCTGCAAACAAAATCAACCCTCCCATCAGCAGGGATACTGAAGGATCGAGCCATTTCCAGCCCGTAAAATGAATAACGCTTAAGGCAATGATTAGTCATACACTGCTGTATGCGTCCTTCCGTCATAATAACGCGCAGTTCTTTTCTTAGCAATGGTTCAGATTTGTGTTGTTGCAAAGCCATAGGTAACCGATTATTGCCGTACAGGAGATATACTGCTCTTAATAAAAACATAACAGTGTGTATGCCGATATAGCAGCAACAGCGATTATTTTTGCGATAATGCCACGGCATGAAAAACAGTACTAACCCTTATTAATGTACGAAAATGACCGACAACGAATTACATGCACACACTGTCATTGAAACCATCTTCGATCTATACAACAATTATGGTAACGAGGAATACGGTGAACAGGTAACGATGCTCATGCATATGACGCAGGCCGCACTGATAGCGGAGAGCACGGGTTTTGATGATGAAATGATCGTAGCGGCCTTTCTCCACGACATCGGTCATTTCTTTGAGCACACCGAAAAAATGGGTGAATACGGGAGTCTTGCACACGATGACCTGGGCAGTGCCTACCTGCTGGAATGCGGCTTTCCCGAAAAAATGGCCAAACTGGTGGGCAGCCACGTAGCCGCCAAAAGGTACCTGACGTGGACCGACAGTGCCTATTACGATACCCTCTCTGAAGCCAGCAAACAAACCCTGGAATACCAGGGTGGGCCTATGAATGAGGAAGAAGCACTGGCTTTCCGCAACGACCCTTTGTTTGCACAATATATCCAGATCAGGATCTGGGATGATATGGGTAAAGAAACTGATCAGCCGGTAAACCCGGAGGATGTAGCCCGGATACGGCAAAAGACATTATCCTATCTGCTGGAGCATGGTAATTAAATTGCTTGCATTAAATTGCCGGCGATATGGATCTACGTTCCGAAATATTAGCAGAACATTCCCGCACCCACTCCCTTCATATTGCCAACTGGATAGGCGCCGATGCTGATCGCTTTGATCAGCTGCTGCAATTATTCCTGCAGGATGAATACCGGGTGGTGCAGCGCACGGCCTGGGTGATGCGTTTGGTGGCAGAGAAACATCCGTCGCTACTTGCTCCACACCTACCGGCTGTAGTAGGCAGAATGGAGGCAGCAGATGTGCCGGTAGCGGTGAAAAGAAATGTATTGGGGATACTGCAAAATATCTCCATCCCGGAAAGCCTGCATGGTCCGGTGATGAACAGTTGTTTCAGTTTCCTGGAAGATCCGTTGGAAACCGTAGCTGTAAAGTCTTTTTCGATGACGGTACTCGCTCACCTCGCGAAGGATTATCCGGAGATCAAAAATGAGATCCGTTTGCTGGTAGAAGATCAGCTGGAAAACAATCCCACGCCGGGTATCCGGTCAAAGGCCAGGAAAGTATTAAAAGAGATACAATAGTTTGCTACCCGACAAAAGAAAAAGCAGCGCAACGGGGTATAACACCCTGTTGTGCTGCTTTTTTTAATCAGATATAACCATTGGTTACGCGTTAGCATCTGCCGCTGGTGCTGCATCAGCAGCTGGCGGAGGTGTAACAGGTGCCTTTGCTTCTCTTGGTTCTCTTGGCTCTCTCGGTTCCCGTGGTTCTCTTGGTTCCTTAGGTTCCTTTTCCTTCTTCTTAGCCGCTTTAGGAGCGAAGATGGCGATCATACGCTTACCTTCCATGGTAGGCATACTTTCCAGACCACCTACTTCTGCCAGCCTTTCAGCAAACTTCAGGAGAATTAACTCGCCACGTTCTTTAAACATGATCGCACGACCTTTAAACTGTACGTAGGTTTTCACCTTGTTACCGTCTTTCAGGAAGCTTTCCGCATGTTTAGCTTTAAAGTCGAAGTCATGGTCATCGGTGTTGGGCGTAAAACGAATTTCTTTCACTTCGCTTTTGTGCGCCTTCGCCTTCATTTCCTTTTCCTTCTTCTTCTTTTCGTAGAGGAATTTATTGTAGTCGATGATACGACAAACGGGGGGCACGGCATTTGGGGAAATCTCAACCAGGTCTAAACCTTGTTCCTCCGCCATTTTCAGCGCCTCCTCGGTTCTGTAGACACCTACCTCAATATTTTCACCTACAAGCCTTACCTCAGGAACGCGTATCATCCTGTTGGTGCGATGTTCTTGTTGTTGTTCCCTGCGGAAGTTGGGGTTTCTGCCCCGGTTGTTGCCGCCAAAACTTGGTCTGGGTCTTTGTTGCATTAAGAAAAATAAAATTAATTAATTAATTGCCTTTGTAGTCCATGGTCCACATATCGTCCATGGACCAAAAACAATATTTACAAAAATAAGGGGAAAATCACAGCAATAAACATACCTCATTCAAGTAATGTTCATTGTTTTATATACCTTTTTTCCACATTCATTTACTTTGCTATTCTATTGGCTTCCGGTTCGCTACCTCTTCATTTATCATTGCTGTAAATTGTTCGAGTTGCATAGTTCCCAAATCACCTTTAGATTGACGACGAACGGCTACTACTTCATCGGCTGCTTCTTTTTCACCAAGGACGAGCATGTACGGAATTTTTGCCAGCTCTGCTTCCCGGATCTTCTTACCGATTTTTTCGCTTCTGTCATCTATTTCAGCGCGAATTTCCGCTTTTTTTAGCAATTCTGCTACTTTTTCTGCATAGGCCTGGCTTTTATCGCTGATAGGCAGGATTTTCACCTGTGTAGGGGCCAGCCACAGCGGGAACTTACCGGCGCAATGCTCGATCAGTACTGCAATAAATCTTTCCAGTGAACCAAATGGCGCACGGTGAATCATTACCGGACGATGTTTCTGATTATCGGCTCCGATATACTCCAGTTCGAAACGCTCCGGCAGGTTATAATCCACCTGGATAGTACCCAGCTGCCATTTACGGCCCAGGGCATCCTTTACCATGAAGTCCAGCTTAGGACCATAAAATGCGGCTTCGTCGTACTCCACCACAGTATTCAGGCCTTTTTCAGCGGCCGACTCAATGATGGCTTTCTCCGCCAGTTCCCAGTTTTCTTCGCTACCCATGTATTTACTGCGATCTGTTTTGTGACGCAGGGAAATCTGTGCGGTATACTCGGTAAAACTTAAACTGTTGAATACATACATCACCAGGTCAATCACTTTCTGGAACTCTTCTTTCACCTGGTCAGGACGGCAGAATAAATGCGCATCATCTTGCGTAAATCCTCTCACACGGGTTAATCCGTGGAGCTCACCGTGCTGTTCGTAACGGTACACGGTACCGAATTCGGCAAAGCGTACCGGTAAGTCTTTGTAAGACTTAGGCGACACCTTGTACAGTTCACAGTGATGCGGGCAGTTCATTGGTTTCAGCATAAACTCCTCACCTTCTTCCGGGGTGTGGATGGGCTGAAAACTATCCTTGCCATATTTTTCGTAGTGACCGGAAGTGATATACAGATTCTTATTACCAATATGTGGTGTAACCACCGGCAGGTAACCGCTGGCCAGCTGTGCTTCCTGGAGGAAACGTTGCAGACGTTCCCGCAACATCGCTCCTTTAGGCAACCACATTGGCAGGCCCAGTCCTACTTTCTCAGAGAAAGCGAACAATTCCAGTTCCTTACCCAGTTTACGGTGATCACGTTTTTTGGCTTCTTCAATCAGTGTCAGGTACTCATCCAGCTCTTTTTGATTCGGGAAAGTGATACCATAGATGCGGGTGAGCATCTTATTTTTTTCGCTACCACGCCAGTAAGCACCGGCAATGCTGGTGAGCTTAATGGATTTGATAAAGCCGGTATTCGGAATATGTGGTCCACGACACAGATCTGTAAATCCGCCCTGGGTATAGAAGGAAATACTTCCATCTGCCAGTTCGTTGATGGTTTCCAGTTTGTACTGGTCGCCCTTTTCTGTAAAGTAAGCCAGTGCATCTGCCTTGCTTACTTCCTTGCGCACATACACGCTATTTTGTTTAGACAGCTCCACCATCTTGGCTTCTACCTTCTTCAGGTCTTCTTCCGAAATAGTACGGTCTCCTAAATCAATATCATAATAGAATCCATTCTCGATGGAAGGACCATAACCCAGTTTTACGCCGGGATACAGGGCTTCCAGGGCTTCTGCCATTAAATGCGCAGAGGAATGCCACATCGTAGCCTTACCATCTTTATCCACCCACGTGAGCAGTTGCAGCGTGCTATCCGTCAAAATCGGGCGCGTAGCATCTACTACCTGCCCATTAACATTTGCGGCCAATACTTTGCGTGCCAATCCTTCGCTGATGGATTTGGCAATGTCCAATGCAGTTACTCCTGGTTCATACTGACGAACTGCGCCATCCGGAAAAGTGATATTTATCATACGTTTTGCTGTTAGCACCATACTTTTTCATATGGGCTACATTTCCTTTATAAAATGTTTGCGAAGTTAAGAAATAGTTTGTTAGCTTTTAGATTACCATGTCATTGAACTTAAGGATTTTAAAAATAAATATTTATACAGCGGTGTGAGTTCAGTTGAAAAAGATGTTATTTTCACGTTTGTAAACTAAAAATATTACAAAATGATCAGGCATTATTTGAAACTGTACAACACACTGACGAAAGAATTGTATGTACCGGAAGATAAGGCGAAAGAATTGATTATTGCGATTTATGAAAGTGCGGAGGAGAAAATGATGGCGAAGCATCCGGGGATGGCGGCTATCAGATATGAAGAGCAACAACAACGGCGATTTGCGCACACCAGAAAGATGGGCGACTACCTGCTAATACTCCAATATGTCCTCATTGCCATGACTGTTATCTTTGGATTTATAGTGTTCTTTCTAGTATAAGAATGATCTTCCTTTTTACAAATTGATTCTTTAAATAAAAAAATAATATAGCCAAAAGAAATATCTATTTAAAACCCGATATTAAAAACAGGAATAACTTAATTTTATTCCTGTAATATAAAACCATTACATTATGAATGCAGGAAATTTAAAATTGTATGATCTTGTCAGACAGGATCTACACTTGCCAGACCACAAAGCGCTGGAATTTGTTACCGCGATTGGTGATTTTTGGGAAGGGAATCAGGCGAGGCAAAATGAACTCCTGGCCACCAAAGCCGAATTGATGTCAACAAAGAGTGAGCTCAAACAGGAGATCCACGCAATTTCCGTGAAGGTCGAAAACCTGGCTACTCAGATGAACACTC
>NZ_DATCVJ010000739.1:0-2995 GCF_036566945.1 Chitinophaga sp.
CATCAGTATAATCCTGAATAAGACAAAAAATCGCGTTAAGACCTTATATTTAGCAGGTAAATAGCCTACATGAAAATTATATGCCACTACTATACCTCCCTGCATGCTTTCAATGTTCCATTTTCCCTGCTCCTGGGATGCTTTGGAACGCTGGGCAGTCATAAGCTGGACGGCTTCCTGCTGACTTTTATCATCTCTCTTCTGTCAGGCGGCTTTTTGTTGGCCTTGTTTTTCTACGGACTCCGATATAGTAACCGCTACTACTTTTATTATAACAAAGGATTTTCTAAAATGAAGCTGATAGGTTTATCGTACGGGATGAACGTAGTGGTGCTGATGGTGTATCTGTTGATCAAAAACAGTATCGCATGAGTATTCATCAGCTGGTGGCAGATAGCGTTTTTAAGTACTTTGGTACGAGAGAATTGCTGACCGATTGTTTTGTGCGTTGTAATACCGGAGAGGTGATTGGTATTTTAGGGAGAAATGGTTGTGGCAAATCTACTTTTCTGAAAATCATTTTCGGCACGGTTTCCTGTCACCATAAATATGTTAGCATCGATGGCATCCGGTATGAAACACCTTATAAACAAGGGCTGATGGCTTATTTGCCGCAACATGATTTTTTGCCGGGCGATCTCGCGGTCCGGAAAGTGATCTCCTTATTTTTAGATAGCTCCATGGCGCAGGAACTGGTGAGCACGAATGAAAATATATTATCCCATCTCTCTAAAAAAGTAAATGATTTATCCGGCGGAGAAAGAAGATACCTGGAGATATTATTACTGCTGCATTCCCCTGCGAAATTTATTTTGCTCGATGAACCTTTCCATTCCCTGGACCCGTTTTTCAAGGAAAAGATTGCGGCGCTGATTGAAGCTGGCAGGGCCACCAAGGGGTTTATTATTACCGACCACGACTACCTGAATATAATTGGTAGCAGCGATCGAATTATCTTAGTGAGAGAAGGCGTTTTCAAAAATATCAAGATATTGTCTGAACTGGAGGATTTGGGTTATTTGCCCAGGGGGAGTTTGAACAATCTTTAAAATGAATCGGACATTTCGACAAAACGAAGACCACTTTATAATGGCATGGATGCCGGGATGGATGCCGATGAAATGTCTAATTATGCCAAAGTGGAACATGCTTTCCACCAGCGTATGAGAAACAAGGAAACAGTGTTAGTCCGGGAAATTATTGCCTACGGCATGGCCCAAAAAGAAATCCGTCCTCTGAAAGTAAAGGAACAGGAACTGCTCACTTTTTTGTTGTTGACCAGTTTACACGGATTGAAAACAGAAATGGTGATTAATAATAGTTTCAGCCAAACGGAAGCTGCTGTAAAAGCATTGGCCGGCCTGACTATTCATGGGTTAAAGGGATAAAAAAAATTGCAACATTTTCGACAAATAACCATTTTGTGTCGAAGTGTTTAATACAATTTAAAAATCAGTTTATTATGCAATGGCTTCATTATTTTAGTGGCTTTTGGGCAGGTATGTTTTTAACCAATGCCATCCCGCATTTAGTGCAGGGCATTTCCGGTAATATCCCTACACCGTTTGCCAAGCCATCCGGTAAAGGTTTATCTTCTCCTTTTATTAATGTACTTTGGGCGTTGTTGAATGTTGTGATCGGGTATTGGTTGCTGATGTCCGGAAAAGTGTCCACAGCGGATCATCTGTCTATGCTTACTTTCTTTGCTGGTATGGCGGTCATCAGTCTTTTTTTAGCAAAAAGATTTGTGCACAAGGATAAAGCGTGAAGGCATTGACGTCAGTTATGGGCTTATCAGTAGAAAAACAAAGCATATGAAGTATATCAGTGTATTGACAGGCATTATTTTATGGGGAACCACCGTTGCAACGGCACAAACGAAGGTGGTACCAGTATTTGAATCCGGACAGGAAGGCCATGCCAGCTACCGGATTCCGGCAGTGGTGGCTTTACCCAATGGTGAAATACTCGCCTTTGCCGAAGGTAGGGTACATGACTCCGATGACTTCGGGGATATTGATATTGTGATGAAGCGTAGTAAAGACAACGGTAACACCTGGTCGGCCTTAACACAGGTGGTAGAATATGATACCAAACAGGCGGGTAATCCGGCGCCGGTAGTAGATTTGAGCGATCCTGCTTTTCCGCATGGCCGTATTTTCCTGTTTTATAATACCGGCAATGAACATGAAGGGACGGTACGTAAGGGTAAGGGCTATCGCGAAGTATGGTATGTGGTATCAGCAGATGGTGGCAGTACCTGGTCGGCGCCGGTAAACATTACCACGCAGGTGCACCGGCCCAATCAGCCGGCAGTGAATCCGGCGTATAATTTTAAGGAGGACTGGAGAAGTTATGCAAATACGCCCGGTCATGCGATGCAATTCAGCAAAGGGAAATACAAGGGCCGTATTTATGTAGCGGCGAATCATTCTGCGGGCAATGTGAAGCATGCATTTGAAGATTATAGTGCACATGGATTTTATACCGATGATCATGGGAAAACATTTCACCTCGCGGAATCCCTGCCAATACCCGGTTCCAACGAAGCTACTGCTGCGGAACTATCTGCCGGCAGGCTGATGATCAATACCCGCAATCAACGGGGTGATGTAAAAGCCAGGCTGATAGGCATCAGCGACGATGGCGGGGCAACCTGGAATAAGACCTATACGGATAAACAGTTGCCCGATCCGGTTTGTGAAGGAAGCTTACTCACTATAGGCTGGAAAAAAGAGAAGGCCATACTGGCTTTTTGTAATGCGGCAGATACGGCCACCCGTGATAATCTGACGCTGCGTATCAGTTATGATGAAGGCAATACCTGGCCTAAATCATACGTGGTAGCCAGTAGCGGGAAGTCGGTGCCCAGCTATGCTGCGTATTCGGATATTGTAAAAATAACGGACCGGCAGATCGGGGTGCTTTATGAAGCAGATAATTACGCCCGGATTGTATTTAAGATGGTTCAATTGTCAAAACCGTAAACGTGCGA
>NZ_DATCVJ010000740.1:0-12899 GCF_036566945.1 Chitinophaga sp.
TACGCTCTATTTAAAAATATCGTCACCTAATCCACTATTCACGGTCACTGTTTTCACTGTCATATCGGTACTATACCCGGCAATACTGGTAGTGATCTTAAACGGAAACATGATCCCGTTCACTTCGTGGTAATCTCCGTAGTCAGTCACGGATTCCGTGTTACCGCCTTCTTGTCCGGCGAGTGATACCCCACGTACTTTGAAGCCGGTTTTGACATCAAAATAATAGCGGAGTAAAGCACCGTTGGAAGTAGCTACGCTGACAACATAAGTAGGTACGCCGTTCACATCTTCCTGCAATGGACCGATTTCCAGCTTGGCATTATTTTCCGGTGCTGCAAAATACAATTCCGGGAATAGCTGGTATTTATCTTTCAGCGCTGCTTTGTCGGCCGGACTAAGCGGCATTTCCTTTCCGCTCTGCGACATAGAAACATTGTTTCCGTTGATCAGCAGTTTTATAACGGTCAGATTAGCCACGGGAACAAATACCGTGTTCAGCACTTTGTCCGGTTGTTTCACTTTCATGGCGTATTCCACCTCGGTACCGCTTACATTGCCGGTTTCCAGCAATGTAAGGTCCTTTACAGCTTTCAGTTTGTCGGCACCTCCTACGGCGTTGATATATTTATTTAATATAGCCGTTGCCGTAGTACCGGCGGGTATTGGCTGACCGGCATCTGCTCTCCAGCTGTTGTTAGCCGGGTTGATATCAGGATAATTCCCGGCAGGGTCGATTACCACACTGCTTAACTTCACAGTAGACGGATAGAGGAAAGTCCAGGTAGCACCGCGTTGCCATACTTCTACCGGCAGGCGTACGGTATCTGTTTTACCATTCACATCTTTGATGGCTATCGTTACCGGCATGGGTAATTGTTCCAGGTTCTGCAACGTAATCATGGCGCCTTGTGCGGGATCACTTTTTACATATTGCACACCCTTTACTGCCTGGTCCAGTTTCCAGGTATTGAGGAACCAGCCACGCCAGAACCACGCCAGGTCTTCGCCGGAAGCATTTTCCATGCTACGGAAAAAATCCCAGGGGGTTGGATGTTTAAATGCCCAGCGTTTAATGTATTCACGGAAGGCATAATCAAAGCGCTCAGGTCCGAGAATTTCATTGCGGAGCAGACTCAAACCCAGTCCTGGTTTGTAATAGGCGGCTACGCCCAGGTAGTTCATATCGAGTACATCCGGGGTAGTTACAATAGGTTCTGCCCTGGAAGAGAACAACATGGGCGCTATTCTTTGTATCTGCTGCGGGGTACTGTATTCTCCTTTATTGAATGCTTTGGTAGAGATCCCGTTGATAAAGGTATTAAAGCCTTCATCCATCCAGGCATATTTACGTTCGTTGGAGCCTACAATCATGGGGAACCAGTTGTGGCCGAATTCATGATCGGTAACGCCCCACAGGCCGCCTCTGCTGGATTTCCAGGAGCAGAAAACGATACCCGGGTATTCCATTCCTCCTACCGTACCGGCCACGTTGGTGGCTACCGGATAAGTATATACGTACCATTGATTGGAATAGTGTTCAATACAGCCTTTTACATATTCGGTGGATCTGCCCCAGGCATTGCTGCCGGCTACTTCCAGCGGATAGAGTGACATGGCCAGGGATTTTTTACCACCGGGTAAATTAATGCGGGCGGCATCCCAGATGAAGGCGCCGGAGGCTCCCCAGGCTACGTCACGGGAGTTCTGACATACGAAATGCCAGGTACGGTTGCCTTTGGCCGTGCCGGTATTAATTTCTGTGCTATCACGGATAAACACCCGTTGATCACTGTTGCGGGCTTTAGCGAGACGGCTGATTTCTTTGGGTGATAATACCTGCGCTTCATTTACCAGCTGACCGGAACCGCTGATAACCATATTGGCGGGGGCAGTGATGCTGTAATCGAAGTTGCCGTATTCGAGATAAAACTCTGATGCGCCCATGTATGGAATATTATTCCATCCGAGTACATCATCATATACGGCCATGCGGGGATACCATTGTGCAATTTCGTATATCCATCCGTTGGCGGAGCGCAAACGGGCGGTACGATCGGTACCATATTCCGGAATGGAATAGGCGTATTCGATCTTAATCTGCACAGAACTCCCTGTTTTCATGGCTTCTGCCAGTTTAATCTGCATACGGGTATCGTTCACCAGGTAGTTGGCGGCGATGGTTTTACCGTTGCTGATGATGCTGACTGTTTTCAGTTCAAAGCCCTTCGTATAATTTTTGTTGGCAAAACGTTCGCCGGAAACAGCTACTGTGGCGGAACCACGGGAGTCTTCCCGGTAAATGTTCTGGTCCAGCTGCAGCCATAAAAAGGGCAGCTGATCGGGGCTGTTGTTTTTGTAAGTGATTACTACTGCGCCGCTAATGCGGTGCTGTAAAGTATCCAGGGTTACATCCAACTTATAGTCGGCAGCATTCTGCCAATACTTTGGGCCTGGCTGTCCGCCGGCACTGCGGAATTCATTACCAGGGGCGGGATAAAACAAGGGAGCAAAAGCCTCGTGTTGGTCATACTTAGACGTTGTTTGGGCCACTCCCTGCTGCATCCCGGCGCATAATAACAAGGACGCGATAGCATAGATTTTGTTGCGTTTCATCGAAAGAGATTAGATTTTGATAGTCCCAATATATTAAAAAAAAGCAGAAAGCAGAAGGCAGAAAGCAAAAAGCTATTGAAGCGATTGACCAGAACGGAGGATGTCCCTTTAGGTCAATCGCTTCAATAGCTTTTTGCTTTCTGCTTTATGCTTTACGCTCTCCCCAGCAGTTCTTTCTTTACATGCCTCAAACGGAAGGAGAAAATGATGCTGAGTATGCCGGTTGCCCAGAAGGCAGCGGCCATCAGTCCCAGTATTGCCGCTACGCCAAGGGCCGGATTATCCAGGATCACGATAGAGATAATAATCAGGAGAATACCACCTAACAGCAGCCATCCCCAGTTAGGAATTTTGTCTGTTTGCAGCTGAATGGAAAAACCTATCAGGCTGATACCTTTAAACATAAACCAGAAGGCCAGGAACAAGGGGATCACCGCCATACTAACGGAGGGATAGCTGATCAGGATGACGCCAATCACCACATCCACAATCCCGGAGACAAGGGACCAGCCCCACCCTACATGTTGTTTACGGTTGCTGAGGGCGAAAGCTATTTCAAAGATCCCTGTCACAAATAAAGTGACGGCGAAAAAGATGCTCAGCAGAATATAGCTGCTGAACGGATTGGAGAAAACAACAAAGCCTGCCAGGAGAAATATGATCCCATTGAGCAAATAGAGCCACCAAAACTTCACATTATTACGAATAGCCGAGATGATTTGTGACATAATAATTACTTTAATATTAATAAAGGATAGTACTACGTCCTCCTCTAACACATCCTGTCATAAAAAGTTCGGTAGAATATAGCCACGGAAAAACCGGGGAAAGCACTTAACTTTGCCCAACTGATTTAAATCATAAATTAAACAACCGACGGAAATTATCTTTGTGGAATGAATAAGGCGATCAAGCAAGACAGAAAACCACCAAACTGGTGGCACCAGGCAGACTTCATGGGCATACACGCGGTGCCTTTATTAGCATTTTTTACCGGTACTACGGCATTTGACTGGATCTTATGTGGTGTATTGTACGTGATTCGCATGTTTTTTGTGACGGCGGGCTACCATCGTTACTTCTCTCATCGTGCATTTAAAACTTCAAGATTCTTCCAGTTTATTCTGGCTGGAGGTGCGCAGAGCAGCTTACAGAAGGGCGCTTTATGGTGGTCAGCTAATCACCGTATCCATCACAAGCACAGTGATACACCTGAAGATCCTCACTCTGCAAATGTGTACGGATTCTGGTATGCACATATTGGCTGGATCATGGGACCAGAGTACAAACCAACCCGTTTCGACCTGATCAAAGATCACAAAGCCAAGGAATTATTATGGCTGAACAGATGGCATTGGGTACCTGCTGTGGTATTAATCGTAGCGGTATATTTTATCGGTAACAAAGTGAATGGCGCTGGCTGGTTCGACTGGACTGCAGGTTTGTCCACTGTACTGATCGGGTTCTTTATGAGCACCGTGCTGTTGTACCATGGTACTTTTACCATTAACTCCCTGATGCACAAAATTGGTAATAAAAGATATTATACGGGAGATGAATCCCGCAACAGTGCTATCCTGGCACTCGTTACTTTGGGAGAAGGCTGGCATAACAACCACCACTATTATCAAAGTGCGGCCAGACAGGGTTTCTACTGGTGGGAATTCGATATTACCTACTATGTTATCAAAACGTTAGGTGCATTGGGTATTGTATGGGAAATCCGTCCTATACCCAAAAAGCTGAGAGAAAGTAATAAGCTGACGCAGCTGGCATCACAACGCGTTCCGATCGAAGAAACACACTAATTACCATAAAAAATAGTATACAAAAGGGAAATGTACCATAGGGGTATGTTTCCCTTTTATTTTTTATCTTGTCTCCCTAAAATTTAAAATTCCATGCAATACTCACCTGCAGCCGACAGATACGATAGTATGACCTATAACCGTTGCGGTAAGAGTGGCCTCAGGCTACCAGCCGTTTCGTTGGGATTATGGCACAACTTCGGCTCTATTGATAATTTTGAGAATGGCCGGAGCATTATCCGGAATGCATTCGATAAAGGCATTACCCATTTTGACCTGGCCAACAATTACGGTCCGGTACCGGGTAGTGCGGAAGAAACTTTTGGCCGGGTACTCAAACAGGATTTCACCGGTCACCTGCGCGACGAACTGATTATTTCCACCAAAGCTGGTTATACCATGTGGCCTGGCCCTTATGGCGATTGGGGTTCCCGTAAATACCTTATATCCAGTCTTGATCAGAGCTTACGCCGCATGCAACTGGATTACGTGGATATCTTCTATTCTCACCGTCCGGACCCGGCTACGCCTATTGAAGAAACGATGGGCGCGCTGCATAGCATTGTTCAACAGGGAAAAGCCTTGTATGTAGGGCTTTCCAATTATACAGCAGAACAAACCGCCGTAGCTGTTTCCATCTTAAAATCACTGGGTACTCCCTGCCTTATTCATCAGCCTAAATACAGCATGTTTGAACGCTGGGTGGAGCATGGACTGCTGGATGTACTGGAAGCCAATGGCGTGGGTTGTATTCCCTTTTCTCCGCTGGCTCAGGGCTTGCTGACAGACCGCTACCTGAAAGGTATTCCGGAAGGCTCCCGCGCCAGCAAACCTACCGGTTTCCTGCAGGAAGATGATGTGACACCGGAAAAAATTGAGAAAGTGAAAAAGCTGCATGCGTTAGCACAGCAACGCGGACAATCGCTGGCCCAGATGGCGCTGGCGTGGATACTGAAAGATAAGCGTATTACCACGGTATTAATTGGCGCCAGCTCTGTTGCACAACTGGATAACAACCTGGATACCCTGCGCAATACTACTTTTACAAAAGAAGAACTGGATGCCATTGAGGCGATTCTGAAATAATTACGAATTACGAATTACGAATTACGGAGTTGTGGGTAGACAATAGCGGAGTATTCGCGTAGGTCTACCCACAACTCCGTAATTCGTAATTCGTAATTCGTAATTCATAATTCATAATCTACCTCCGCATCTTTGCCCGCTCGTATTGTATAGGCCATTTGATGTCAGCCTTCAGTTCATGTGCGGCATGTAAAGGGAAGTAGGGATTTCTCAATAGTTCACGGGCCATCAGCACCATGTCTGCACGCCCCTCTGCGATGATGGACTCTGCTTCTTCAGCGGTGGTGATCATGCCTACCGCGCCAGTAGCAATACCGGCTTCCTTGCGGATTTTTTCTGCAAAGGGTGTCTGATACAGTGGTCCCACTTTGATTTGCTGATGTGCCGCCAGTCCGCCGGAAGAGCAATCAATCAGGTCTACCCCTTTCCCTTTGAGGATAGTGGCCAGCTGCACGGATTCGGCTGAGTTCCAGCCTCCTTCGGCCCAGTCGGTGGTGGAGATCCGGACCAGCAGCGGGTATTGCTCCGGCCATACAGAACGTACCGCTTCTACCACTTCCACCAGCAGGCGAATCCTGTTTTCAAATGCACCACCATATTCGTCTGTCCGATGATTACTGAGTGGAGATAAAAAGTTGTGTAGCAGGTATCCATGGGCCCCATGCAGTTCCACCACCTGAAATCCTGCCTGCAGCGCACGAACTGCCGCGGCCCGGAAATCGCTGATTACTTTGCGTATACCCGTTTCCGTGAGCGCTTCCGGTAACGGATATACGTCATTGAACGGGATGGCGCTGGGCGCTACCACGGGCCAGCCACCTTCTGCTGCCGGCAGCGCACCGTTGCCTTCCCAGGGCCGCAGGGTACTGGCTTTCCGGCCAGCATGCGCCAGTTGTATACCTGGTATGGCGCCCTGTGCGGCCACAAAAGCAGTGATTCGCTGCAACATGGCAATATGTTCTTCTTTCCAGATGCCCAGGTCATGAATGGAAATACGGCCCTCCGGCGACACGGCTGCCGCCTCTGTGAGTACCAGTCCCGCGCCGCCTACGGCCCTGCTACCCAGGTGTACCAGGTGCCAGTCATTGGCAAATCCATCCTGTGAAGAATATTCACACATCGGTGATACCGCAATACGATTCCGGAATACAATTTCCCTCAATGAAAAAGGGCTGAACAAATGTGACATAATCCGTTGCTTTTAAGTCCTTTAAAATTAAGCATTAATCGTATAGCGAGAGCATAATATTCCAGTGATGGTCTGCTTCGGAAAAATAGGAAGGAAATGCTTAATTTTAGCGTCTTATACCTATTCACACGATGTACCTGTTCCCTGCCAAGCGCAACATTGTTTGCTCCCTGATGCTCTACCTGTTAGTCAGTTTTTTCAATATTCACAGTGCTCAGGCACAGCAAAAAGCAGATTTTTCGGCTTCAGTGGTGAGTGATTGCGAATCCGTGAGTACTACGTTTACCGACTTATCTACCGGCAGCCCGGCTTCCTGGCAATGGGATTTCGGTAACGGTAATACCAGTACGAAAAAGAATCCTGCAGCTACTTATGTAAAGACAGGCAACTATACGGTTACCCTGAAAGTAACCTATGCAGATGGCAGTACAAAGACCGAAACCAAGGTGGACTACATACATGTAAGATCTAAACCAATCGTAGATTTCAGTGTATCTTCCGCCAAAGGCTGTGTATCGTTTACGCCCACCTTTACCGATAAATCCAAGCCCGGAGATGGCACCCTGCAAAGCTACAGCTGGGATTTTGGTGATGGTGGCGCGGCGGAAAATGCAGGTAGTTCTATCAGTCATACCTACACCGTACCAGGGATATATAGTGTACTCCTCACCGTTACTAACAGCTACGGGTGTACGAATTTCAAAGTCCTGGACAAAGCAGTGGATGTGGTAGCAGCGATCAATGCTGATTTTAATGTAACAGAAAAAGTGCTCTGTAAAGCACCTGTTGATGCGTTGTTTTCGAATACCTCCTCGGGGCCCGGTACACTGGCGTATAAATGGGAGTTTGATGATGGCGGTACCAGCACGGCGAAAGATCCCGGCAAACATACGTTTGCGACCAAAGGCACACATAGTATAAAACTCACCGTTAGCAATGAACGGGGTTGCACTGCCACCAAAACTGTGAACGATATCAATGTGGGCAATTATGCCACTACCCTGACGGTACCTTCGTTAGTTTGTACTAACCAGGGCGCCACTTTCCAGGCAACCTTTTCTCCTGTACAACCGCAAAGCACCAACTGGGAAGTGAACGGGCAGCCCACCTGGGCGGATTGGAATAATATTGCTACTTACTATCCCAGTGTTGCCGGGCCCGTAAAAGTAAAAGTAACGGCCATGTATGGTAATTGTCAGGATGTAGTAGAAAAAACGGTAGATGCCAAACAAACGCCCACTGCCACTATCGTCACCGACAATAAACCGATTTGCGCCATCCCTGCTACGGTTAACTTCACCGGCAATACCACCGGCGCCGTTTCCTGGGCCTGGGATTTCAAAGATGGACAAAATTCCACCCTGCAGAGTCCCACACATGTCTACAACCGGGAAGGCTTTTTCGATATCAGCCTGCGGGCAACGAGTAAAGACGGCTGCACGGCTGGCACCAATACTTATTTAAGCATCAACAAAACAACCATATACGCCAGTGCCAACAGCTACAACGGTTGTGAAGGATTCTCCGCCAGCTTCTATGCCAGTAGCAGCAGCAGTGATCAGATAAAAACCTATCTGTGGAATTTCGGCGATGGCAGTACTTCCCCAGATCCGGCACCCACACACACTTTTCCCAAAGCCGGCTTTTATACCGTATCCCTGCAATACTCTACCGTGAACGGCTGTACGGGAACTGTCAGTGTACCTTCCCGCATGGAAGTGTATAAAAAACCAACACCGGAGTTCAGCTCCCCCAATGCACCCGAAGTATGTGGTAATTCACAAACTACCTTCCTGGACAAATCTGACGTTGGTACCGATTGGTACTGGTCTTTCGGAGATGGTAGCTGGGGATGGGGCAAAACCATTACCCATAGTTATTCAGAGCCTGGTTACTATGATATTACCTTAACCGTTACCAATGGTACCTGTCCGAATACGATAACCAAAAAAGCATATATCAAAACAGTGACGCCTTTTCCGCGCTTTACCGTTAACCCGGTAAATTGTGATCAGCGTACCACCGTTAGCGTTACCGAGAATTCTCTCGGTGCCAACAGCTGGAAATGGAGCTGGGGAGACGGAACAGATACATCTTATACTATTCACAGTGATATTGTCACGCATACTTATGCCAAATCCGGTACTTATACCATACAGCTGACTACTTCTGATGGTCATTGTACTACGTACCTGAGTTCCCAGGTACCCATTATAGCTCCATCTCCCGTAACAATTACGGCAGACAAAACCAATTTATGCAGTAATGAAACGCTGACCGGAAAAGTAACAGCTGAAGATGCGAGTATACATAGCTCATGGCCTTATTACTGGCAAATGGATGGAGTAGATACCTGGTGGAACAACTACTACAACAGCATTTCCTTTCCGAATCTTCCACCGGGGAAGCATACCCTGAGTTTAAAGGTACAGGACAGACTCGGTTGTTTTAACAGCAGCAACAATGTTGACATTACGGTACGCGGGCCGGTGGCGGATTACAACCTGCCTTCACAAATCCAATGTAAGGGAGCAGAGCTTACGTTTACCGACAATACCGATGTGACCAATAGCGCCGGCATCAAAAAATGGACCTGGAACTTTGGTGATAATTCGGCTATTCAAACCTATACCAACGGTCCCTTTAAACATACTTATGCGGTGGCGGGTAACTACACCCCTTCTGTTACCGTCACGGACAACGATGGTTGTGTGAATACTTTCAGCGGCAAGTATTTACAGGTGAATGGACCTGTAGCCGATTTCAATGCAGATGCTTATGTGGTGATGCCGGGCGGCTATGTGAATTTCTATAATGCTTCTTATGATATAGGTGGCAATATTACGGAGCTTAAATGGGATCTGGGTGATGGTAATACGTCTACCGATCCATATTACGTAAACCACCTGTATCCTGACAAAGGCGTATTTCCGGTAACACTGCAGATTAAAGATGATAACGGCTGTACGGATGAAAAAACCAGGAATATCAAAGTATCTGCAGTGGGTGCAGGATTCACGTATACCGGTACTTTTGTAAACGGCAGTAACTGTGCGCCGATGATTTTCCGTTTTAATAATACTTCTATTAACTACAATACCTGTTCCTGGGACTTTGGTGACGGGGGTACTTCTGATCAGGCGTTCCCGGTGCACACCTATACCGTTGCCGGCCACTATAAAGTAACCCTGAAAGTAACCGGTATTGCTGATACAGAAGATGAATATACCGAAATAGTGGTGGTAAAGGGGCCGTATGCCACCATTACTACCAGTGCCGAAGGCGGATGCCTGGAAAAGGAAATATCCTTCACGGTAAAGCCTGAAAATGCTACTTCTTTCAGCTGGGATTTTACCGACGGAGACGTGGAGCAAACAGATAAACTGGAAATCACGCATCGCTTTACCGAGCCGGGGATTTATAAGCCGCAACTGTTACTGAAAGATGATGCCGGATGTAAAGGCAATGCTTTCCTGGATCATCCCATTGTGATAGATCAGCTGGATATTAAGCTACATCCTAACCCGGCAAAAATATGCGGGGAAGGTACACTGACTTTTGCGCCGGTATTCAACAGCTATTCTGTGGAGGAACTGAATATACCACCGGTCTTTACCTGGACTTATGATGCTGCGCTGACACCGCAAAATATTAATACCACTACGCCTGAATTTTTCCTGGATAAAGTGGGGGGCTATAAATTTGGTCTTACCGCTACCACCAAATATGGCTGCGAACAAACCGTGGAAGAATCCTATAACGTATATCCTCAACCGTTAGCTGCGATCACCGGCCCGGATGAAGTATGCAAAGATGCCCCTATTAGCTTTGGCGGCAGTGTTACCAGGACAACAGACGTAACCTGGGACTGGGAATTCGGGAATACCAACACCAGTAAGGTACAGCAACCGGCGGCACAGACGTATGCGCAGACCGGCAATGCTACCGTAACGCTGACCGTTACCAGCGCGGATGGTTGCGTTGACAAAACCACCCATCCGGTGAATGTGTTAGCGCTGCCGGATATTAAAGCCAGTTCACCTGCTGAATTTATTTGTTTGAATAACAGCGTCGTGCTGCACGCCGGTGGTGGAAGCGTGTATGAATGGACGCCGGCTACCGGGCTGGATAATCCGGTTAGTCCTGATCCCAAAGCCGCTCCCACTGTGACGACTACCTATCACGTAAAAGTAACGGATCTTAAAGGCTGTATAAATACAGACGAGGTGAAAATACGGGTGGTGCAGCCTTTTACGATACATGCTACACCGGATACTATTCTGTGTTTGGGAGATAAGCTGCCATTACGGGCATGGGGAACGGATTATTATACATGGCAGGGATTGGGGATCGACAAGCCCTCCTCTTCTACACCTGTTGCCACCATCAACCGTACCGGCCAGTATTCGTATGAAGTAACCGGTTATGATAAAGATAATTGTTTCTCGGACCAGACTTCACTCACCGTGCGGGTAAATCCAACACCAGTAGTGAATGCCGGCATAGACCGGCAAACGATGGCGGGTATACCGGTGTTTCTGGCGAGCAACAACAGCAATGACGTAATCCGCTGGAGCTGGACCCCTCCTGAATACCTGGATTGCGCCAGCTGTCAGCGGGTACAGGCTCTCCCTAATCTTAGTACCCTTTACAAAGTAGCAGTAGAAAATGTGTATGGTTGTAAAGCAGCTGATGAAGTGATGGTGCATGTACTTTGCCAGCAGAGCGCCATCTTTATGCCGAATGCATTTACGCCTAATCATGATGGCCGGAATGAACGGATTTATCCTAAAGGAAAAGGCGTAAAAGAAATTGAATGGCTGCGGATTTATGACCGTTGGGGCACGCTGGTATTTGAGCGGACGCACTTCCAGATCAATGTACCTTCCGCAGGCTGGGATGGCCGCACCAATAACAGGGAAGCACCTTTGGGCACCTATATCTATTCCATGCAAACGGTATGTGAGAGCGGAGAAAAATTTGAGTTCAAGGGAAATATTACGTTGATAAAATAAACAACCACCGTAGAAGAGGCTGCGCCCAAAGTAAAATTTTACTTTGGGCGCAGCCTTTTTATAAATAGTGAAGGAAGATGACCGTTTTTTTGATAACGGAAGATTTTTTGTAAATTACTGTTAAGTAGACAGGCTTTCCCCTACCCGATACCAGCTATACATCTGTACTTATAATCAAGATCGTCGCCCCAAAATCTGTTCATCTTCGCAATCAAACATTTATGAGAAAAATATGCATGGCCATCATTACTGCATTTTTGTTCTTTTCCTGTAACCACACCAGGTCTGATAAAAACAAGGCCGCCGATAGTGTGCCCCGGTCCATCGGATGTTATGTTCCGCGTACCACTGATAAGGACTGGTACACGTCCGGTAAAAAGGCGCCTTTATTTAAAGGGCTGGAAGGCATTGACTTTAAAATTTCCACTACTGTTAAAGCAGCACAAACTTACTTTAATCAGGGGATGATGCTGGCTTATGGTTTCAATCATGCCGAAGCTGCCCGATCATTTTTTGAAGCCACCAAGCTCGATTCTAGCTGTGCCATGGCCTACTGGGGCTTTGCGTATGTGTTAGGACCGAATTATAATGCTGCTATGGAAGATGATAATCTTCAACGTGCTTACGAAGCGGTGAGTAAAGCGACGGCGCTTTCCGGTAACTGCACGCCAAAAGAAAAAGCATTGATCAATGCCATGACCAAACGCTATACGCCGCAGCCGAACGCTGACCGCAGCGGGCTGGATAAAGCATATGCCGCCGCCATGAAAACGGTCTATGATCAATATCCTTCCGATCCGGATATCGGCGCATTGTATGCAGAGGCGATGATGGATTTACATCCCTGGGATCTTTATGATAAAGCCACCAAGACGCCCAAGGCGTGGACGCCGGCGTTAATGAAAGTACTGGAACACCTCATGCAGCAGCATCCCGATCATCCTGGTGCGCATCACTTTTATATACATGCGCTGGAAGCCTCTGCTACTCCCGAAAAGGCGTTAGCCAGTGCGAAATTGCTGGAAACGCTGGTACCGGGTGCCGGTCACCTGTTGCATATGCCATCACATATTTATATCAATACGGGAGATTATCACCAGGGCTCTCTTTCCAACATCCACTCGGTGGAAGTAGATAGTATTTATACTACGACTTGTCATGCCCAGGGTGCTTACCCTTTAGGCT
>NZ_DATCVJ010000741.1:0-6713 GCF_036566945.1 Chitinophaga sp.
TCCAATGCGCTCGCTGGCATTAATCAAAATGATATTGAAAGTATAGATGTATTGAAAGATGCTGCTGCCACGGCTTTATACGGCTCCCGCGGTAGTACAGGTGTGATTGTTATCACCACCAAAAGAGGTAAAATGGGTAAAACGCAGGTGAGAGCAGATGCAGAAATTGGTGAATCAAGCCCTATAGGACTGCCGGATGCCGGCAAGCCACTTAATGCAGATCAGTATGCCGAATTGTTCAAAGAAGCTTTAACTAACGGCAATTACACAGAAGCACAGATAAAAGATCTTTCTCAAAAATATGGTCTGAACAGCGGAAAAAGTAATAACTGGTACGACCTCGTTACCCGCAATGGTCAACAGCAACAATATAATGTTAGCATCAACGGCGGAACTGAAAAATCAAAGCTGTTTGCATCCGCAGGATATTTTAATCAACAAGCCACCACCATTGGCGCCGACTTTAAAAGAATATCCGGTCTTTTTAACTACGACCATCAGATCAATAAACGTATTCAATTATCTACCGGTATCAACTTTTCCAATGTAGGTCAAAATACGCCGTACAGTACGCAATACTCCGGCAACCCTACCTATGCCGCCCGTGTATTGACGCCCTTTCAGCTGGCATATAAAGAGGACGGTTCCATTAACACCAGCACCTCCGGCAATACTAATTTCCCCGGCGTATATAACCCGTTGTGGATTGCTCAATATGATAACAAGTATCTATCAGAAACACGCGTTCTAGGTAGCACCAAACTTAAATGGAACATCTGGGATAAGTTGACCTACACCAGCTATTTCAGCATTGACTATAATGTTTTGGAAGAAACCATTTTCCTGAATCCTACCATGGGAGACGGTGTGTCGGCCGGCGGCACCAGTAAAAACTATTACTCCCGTTACTTCAACTGGCTCACCCGGAACCAGCTGGATTACCGGTATGATATACCCGGATTCGATAATTTCTACGTGTCTGCCGCAGTAGGTTACGAAGCACAGAAATCAAAAAAATACATGCTGGCTGGAGTAGGCAGTGGCTTTCCTTCCGCCCATGAAGATTTAACAGCATTGGGCAATGCGGCCACACCGACCACCGCTTTTGGCCAGTACAACAACTATGCTTTTACTTCACTGTATTCCAATGGAAGTGTCAACTATAAAAATAAGTATGCCCTTAATGCCTCCTTCCGCAGAGATGGATCTTCCAGGTTCCCGACGAATCACCGGAATGCCAGCTTCTATTCTGTTGGTGGCACCTGGAATGTGCAGGAAGAAAACTTCTTCCAACAACAACATATTTTCTCTTCTTTAAAAATCAGGTCCTCCTACGGTACTACCGGCAATGCCAATCTGGGTAATTACGACTGGCTGCCGCAGGCCAGCTACGGCAGCACCTACGGCTACGCAGGTTACAACGGCAACCAATATACGATCATTGGCAACACCGATCTGCGTTGGGAAACTTCCAAAAAATTTGATGCAGGAACTGATATCGGTTTTGCGAACGACCGTTTTATGCTGACCGTTGATTACTATAATAACAATATTGACGGATTGATACGCGCCGTTTCCACCTCACTTACTACCGGCTTTGCCAGCGTGAGTCAAAACGTGGGATCGATGGCCAATAAAGGTTGGGAATTTACAGTAAAGGGAGATGTGATAAAAGGCCGGCATTTTAACTGGTACAGTAATTTCAACCTGGCGCTCAATAAAAATGTGATCACCAAATTGCCCAAAGGCACCAATGAGCGCAACGACCAGTTTTACCTGAAAGAAGGATATAGTTTCAATAACTACTACATGAAGGAATTCGCCGGTGTAGATCCTCAAAACGGAAGTCCTTTATACTATACAGATGGCGGACATGGTACCACTACCACCGACATTTCAAAAGCTGCATATGTGGTGTTGGATAAACAATCCATCCCTAAATACATTGGTGGTTTCAGCAACGTATTCAGCTATAAAGGCATCAGCTTAGGAGTTGATTTTACTTATAATTTAGGGTACTCCGTATATGGTGCATCTGATATCTATTTCACGTCAGGCGCTTATTACACGTACAATAAATACCAGTTCATTTACGACAGACGCTGGACCACTCCAGGCCAGCACACAGATGTTCCAAAATACTCTCCTACTACCGATAATTCCACCAGCACATACCGGTTATATCGCGGCGATCATATCCGTTTGCAAAATCTGAGTGTAGGATACGATTTCAAGAACATTGCTTTCGTGAACCGGCTCGGGGTCAACAAACTGCATGTGTATGCAAGGGCGACCAACTTATGGCTCAAAACCTTTGACGACAGGTTACCGTTTGATCCGGAGGTAAGTTATTCCGGATTTGATTACCAGAATATGTTGAAATATAAAACTTTCACTGTGGGCATTAATGTTGGACTCTAAAATATCATGACTGATGAAAAATAAACGTATACATATATCCATACTGCTGGCATTTGTAATGCTGGCATCGGCCTGCGGCAAGTCCTTCCTGGATGAAGAGCCTTCCACTTCTGTTTCCGTAGAAAAAGCTATTTTAACCGATACCGATATGATGGAAAGTCTGGCAGGCTTATACCGGGTACTCGACAACTATTATCTATTTGGCCGTAATGCACTGGTGATGGGTGATCTGCTGGCAGACAATGTTTATATCAGCAGCTCCAATTCCAGCAGGTTGCTGGCGCAGAACAATTACACTTTTAACTCCGGCAGCTCAGAAGCGAAGTTATTGTGGTCGCAAAGCTACTACAGCATCTTGCAGGCTAACCGGATTATTGGCGCTAACCTGAGTGCCTCCAATAATGTAAATCAGTTAAGAGGAGAAGCCTATGCTATCAGGGCTTTATGTTACCTGAACCTGGTAAACTGGTTTGCCACCCCTTACACCGTAAAGCAGGATGCAGCCGGCGTACCGCTGATAACGGTATCCACCGATATTGGTGGCGCCTATATTAAACCCGCCAGAAATACGGTAGCCGAAGTATATACGCAGATTATCAATGACCTGGACAGCGCGTATAGCATCATGCCTGAAACTACACCTGCCATCCACGTTGCCAGCTCCAACTTCATTGCTAAATACGCAGTGAAAGCGATTCAGGCAAGGGCTTATTTATACAAAGGTGATTTTGCCAACGCGCGTGATGCGGCGTTGCTGGTGGTAAAAAACGGCGGCTATACTTTGTCTGCCGACTCAGTTACTTTCAGCAACTACTGGGCATCCAGCGTTACCCGCACCGACAAACTCGAAACCATTTTAGAACTGAATAATTCCGCCACCGCCAACAATGGACCGGAAGGAATAGATTATATGTATTCCCGCAATGGCCTGGGAGATTTATTGGCTACAGATGATACGTATGCCCTTTACACCCCCACCGACAAACGCAGGGGACTAATCGTCGACGGTATCCGAAATACCAACCAGGTATATATTATCAACAAGTATCAGAATGCCAATAAAACCGATAAAGACGAGGTAAAACTACTGCGCTACGCCGAGGTGCTGTTGACCTTAGCAGAGTCGTACGCCCGCTTAGGCGAAGGAGCCAATGCATTGCAATACTTAAACGAGGTAGCACAGAACAGAGATGCTAACCTGACCGCCTATACTTATACCGGTACAGCATTGATAGATGCCATTATCACGGAAAGGCGTAAAGAGCTGGCCTTTGAAGGACTGCGATTCTTTGACCTTACCAGAACCAATGTTGATTTTACCCGTCAGAATATGGGCGTGAAAGCATATTCTTTTTATGTGAATGTTTATAAGACTGACTTCAGGAGACTACAGCCTATTCCTGATGCGGAGGTAGCTGCGAATCCAGGTATAGGGTTGAATCCCGGGTACTAAAACAGGAACATTATTAATCCGCCCACCGGGATGCTGATAGCATCCCGGTGGGTGCACCAGAGATGCCTGTCCATGTAACCGTATAGTTAACCTGATACGAAACAGGATCGTAAGTGCCGGAAAGTGTTCCTGAACCAGTGGTTGAATTAGGAGGTACTTCCTGCGCACCATTCAGCGTGGCGCTGAGGGTGTAGGTGGTGCCTGTGGGTGGTGGATTAGTTCCACCACCATATCCGTTACCTTACTACAAGCGGCCAGCCATCCAGCTATTACCACTAAACTGTATGCCAGCAACTGCGTCCTGTAAAGACGGAAAAAAGATACTTTTCTCATAACAGTTGTTTATAGGTATTACGTATAATTACCTTTAATCGTTGCTCGCGGATTAAAACAAGTGCAGTTGCGGAACGTTCTCATCCTTTATCCGCAGGCATTTACGGAAAGGGTATTGCGCTGTAAAGTTACGATATCTTTAAGCAGGCAAGTAAACCGGGAGCTTCCAGGGTTCTAAAATTTCACGGTCACATTTCCCGTCACTCTTGTTGGACTCTGGGCCGCCAGGCGATTTGACCAGTATTTTTCATTGGTGAGATTATCCACTTTCAAACCGATCCTGTATTTTTTCCGGTCGTAAAATACGGAGGCATCCAATATGGTGTAAGCAGGTATGGTGAAGGCAAAAGTGCTGGTATTTGTTTGGTAAGACTGGCTGCCATAGTTGCCGCCAAAAGCAAGCCCCAATCCTTTTACAGCGCCTTTTACCAACCGATAGCTAATCCACAAATTAGCCATGGTGGCAGGTCCTGCTGCACTTGGGCGCAACCCCTGCAATTTAGGGGATGCTTTATCCATTTTACTTTCGTTGTAGGTATATCCGGCAATGATATTAAGTCCCGCTAAAGGGTTAGCGATGACTTCCGCCTCAAATCCTTTGCTCACCTGTGTTCCATCCTGCAGCTGATAGCCGCCATGCGCCGGATCATCGTAGGTAGAATTGGTCACGGAGATATTATAATAGCTAAAAGTGGCGTTCAGCTTTTCATTGAAAAGATCCAGCTTGGCGCCTCCTTCGATTTGATTGGCCTGCTGTGGCTTAAAAGTATTGCCATTAAAATCGGTGCCACTCTGGTTTTGAAAACCATTCATATAATTAGCAAACAACGACAACCTGTTTTTGATGATTTGGTATACCGCACCAAACTTGGGTGACAAAGCCGTTTGTTGAAATGCCCCTGCCGTAGAATCCTTTCCTGGATAATAGACGCCGAGGTTATGGTAATCATCTACCCGTAAACTAGCCATTACCAGCAGTTGCTCTGTGATATTGATCACATCTGAAAAGTAAGCGCTGTAGGTGTTTTCCCGGTTACTATCGAAGATGGTGAACGGTACTTTATTAAACAGAGGACCTACTTTTTCTCTGTTAAAACCATTATATCCGGGGGGCGGTGTTCTAAAATTCACGGCGGGCATACTGATGGTCGCATCATTGCGGGAAGCCCTCAGGCGGTAAAAATCCGCGCCAATCACCAGGCGATTACGCATGTTGCCGATATGGAAGTCGCCGATAAAGTTCTGTTGAATATCCAGTCCATGATAGGGATAGGTTTGCGAAGTAACCGCCTGGCTGAGTGTACTATCGCTTACTACGTTCAACTGCGTGGTATAACCTTCTGAAGCAGAGCGTGTCCAGGACGCCACGGTTTGCGAGGTCCATTTATCGGACAGTTTATATTTTATCTGGCCAAAGATGTTTAACTGCTGACTGGTGTAATAGATGGAGTTATCGGCAAAGGACAATTTATAAGGCACGCCCATATCTGCTACGCTGTGCGCTTTTCCTTTGGTATATGTATTCATTCTGATCGGAGAAGTGGCTTTGTATCCGCTCATTTCTGCGTCCAGTGAAAAGGTGAGGCGGTCGTTTGCCTTATAGGAAAAACTGGGTGCCAAAAGGAAGTTCTTACTGAAGCCGGCATCCTGAAAGCTACGTTCTGTATGTGCAGCGCCATTAAAGCGGAATAAGGCGGTTTTTTGCTTGTTTAAAGGGGTATTTATATCCAGGGTTAAGCGGTTCAGGTCACGGCTGCCACCAGAGTAGGATACTTCTCCTTTAAAACTTTCAAAAGGCTTTTTAGTGACGCGGTTAAACAATCCGCCATAAGAAGATAGGGTGCTTCCAAATAAGGTAGCGGAGGGGCCTTTGATGACTTCAATCCGTTCCAGGTTGGCCGGGTCTACATTGGTATACACAAAACTACCGACTCCGTTACGTACCAGGTTAGCCGTAGTGAATCCTCTGGAGAGCGCGGAACTCCTGCCCTGGTTATATACAATGGGAACGCCTGCGCCGGGAATGTTTTTAAAAGCACTGTTGTAATCCGTGATCACCTGTTCTTTCATTAGTTCCTTCCCTACCACACTATATACCTGAGGATTCTCGAGGTTCCGGAGCGGTAGTTTGGATACGTCTTCGCTTTCCTTTTTGGCAAAGCGGTTGCCGCCACTGCTGACTACTACTTCTTCGAGTTTTTGGGAAGACGTTTTCAGGACGATCTGTAGCACCACACTTTTACCATTTTCCATACTAACGGTTTGCCGGATCGTTTGAAAGCCTACCATAGATATTTCCAGCTGAAAGCGGCCATTGGCGATATTCTTAAAAAGAAATTCTCCGCTTTGGTTGGTCACCGTTCCTTTAGAAATTTCTTTCAGCCGAACAGTAACGTTACTGGCGGGATGACCGTCTGATGTGGTGATCACTCCCTGTATAGTGTTGTTGGCGCCTTCGTCCAGGCTGCTGGCTAATGTAATAAAGGGAAGTATAAAGAAGGCAAGA
>NZ_DATCVJ010000742.1:0-11285 GCF_036566945.1 Chitinophaga sp.
TGATAGCACCCTGGAATGATCTGCAGCGATATACGAACCATTGCGGGCAACATCTTCCTAAAGCCTCCTGATAGCACCCTGGAATGATCTGCAGCGATACATGAACCATGGCGGGCAGCATCTCACTATAACCCTATACTAACCCTTCCCGTTTTTTTGCCCCTGGTATTGATGTTTCCAGCGGCGGTGGCTCCACACCCATACTTCCGGTTGTTCGTAAATATTATTTTCCAGGTAGTGCACGAACGTCTCTGTAATTTTTCCATCCGGTTCCTGCTGGGGATGTTCGAACGCGAGCTTTAAAGTAGCGTTATAGTAACCTCTTTTTATTTTACGGATATCTACAAATACCACCGGGATATCGCTGCGTTTAGCGCCCATTTCAGGGCCTTTATAAAACGGCGTCATTTTGTTGAGGAACGGGTACCAGTAGCAGCTGCGGGGATTGCCCGGATTCTGATCTGCTACCAGTGCGATCAGGTATTGTTTGTTGGTCCATGCTTTCATGCTGTTGCCCATATCATTGGCGGGGATCAGGATGGTGCCAAATTTTTCCCGGAAGTGACGGAACATGCGATCCGCGGGTTTGCTGGTAAGTGGCATGTATACCACCAGGAATGGGAAGTTCACGCCCTGCATACAAAACAGGTTGGCCCATTCCCAGTTAAAATTATGTCCCAGGTGCAGCTGACAGCTCTTACCCTGTGCATACAATTCATGTAATACGGAAAGGTCACATTGAAAGCGCTTTTGCAACTGCGCTTTACTCATGGTCAGCAGCTTGATGGTTTCCACCATCATGTCTGTGAGGTTGTGATAGTATTTTTTAGCAATGATGGTCAGTGCTTCCTGCGACTTATCAGGAAAGGCTTGTCTCAGATTCTCCATCACTACTTTCCTGCGATATCCGATGATGTAGTACACCAGCACGTAGAGTACATCGCTGATAAAGTAGAGTACCGGAAATGGCAATATGGAAAGACTATAGCAAAAAGCAAGCAGCAGATAATACATATTCCTGTTTGTTGTAAATCCAACGCAAAGGTAATGAAAGACAGCCGTTTAGCTTACAACACAATGTTTTGTATGAGTTCAGACTTAAACGGATAATCGGTATTGAAATGAAGTCCCCTGCTTTCTTTGCGGAATGCTGCGCCTTTTACGATCAGGTAGCCTGCTGTAATAAGGTTACGTAGTTCGCACAATTGTGGCGACACCATGGTTTTTTCGTAGAGATCTTCTGTTTCCTCATGCAGGATATCGAGTCTGCGGAGGGCACGTTGCAAACGGACATCTGTTCTTACAATCCCTACATAATCACTCATGATCTGTTTGAGTTCTTTCAGGCTTTGTGTAATGAGGATCATTTCTTTGGGGGCCGTAGTGCCGGTGGCTACCCAGTCGGGTACATCTTCTTTAAATTCCAGCTGGTCTATTTTGCTGGTAGTATCTACAAAGCAGCGGTGTGCAAATACCATGGCTTCCAGCAGTGAGTTGGAGGCGAGGCGGTTGGCGCCGTGCAGGCCGGTGCTGGAGCATTCGCCGCAGGCGTACAAACTGCGGATAGAGGTCTGTCCCCACTCATTGGTTTTGATACCGCCACAGCTGTAATGCGCCGCAGGCGTTACCGGAATCATTTGGGTTGCTACATCAATACCGGCAGCCTTGCAGGTTTCGTAGATGTTGGGGAAATGATGAATAAATTTCTCCAGATCCATATGACGGCAGTCGAGGTACACATATTCGGTACCGGTGATCTTCATTTCACTATCTATGGCGCGGGCCACAATATCGCGCGGAGCCAGCGATAGGCGAGGATCGTATTTATGCATGAAGTCTTCCTCATGGATATTGCGAAGAATGCCGCCATCACCCCGTACGGCTTCTGAAATCAGGAACGAAGGGTTTACGCCGGGCTGGTACAAAGCCGTAGGGTGAAACTGGATGAATTCCATATTTTCGATACGGCCTTTGGCGCGGTACACCATGGCCACGCCATCGCCGGTGGCGATAGTGGGATTGGTAGTACTGCGATATACCTGTCCGTTGCCGCCAGTAGCCAGCAGCGTTACTTTGGCAAGGATCTTTTCTATTTTGTTGGAAGTAAGGTTCAGCACATATACACCATAACATTCAATGTCTGGTGTGGATTTGGTAACCAGGTAACCCAAATGGTGCTGGGTGATCAGGTCTATTACAAAGCAATGCGTAATCAGTTCTATATTGGGGCGGCGATGAATGGCATCCAGCAGCGCGCGTTCTATTTCTTTACCGGTAACGTCTTTATGATGAATAACCCTGAAAACGGAGTGTCCGCCTTCACGGCCCAGCGAGAAATCGCCGTCGGGGTTTTTATCAAAGTTGGCCCCCCATTCAATGATTTCGTTGACCCTTTCAGGACCTTCTGTTACCACGATCTTTACTATGTTCTCATTACAGAGTCCGTCACCGGCAATGAGGGTATCCTCAATATGTTTCTCGAAACTATCATTTTCCAGGTCGTTTACCACTGCCACACCGCCCTGGGCGTATTTGGTATTGGTTTCATCCTCCCGGCTCTTGGTGATAACCGTGATCTTTTTATCCGGAAATTGTTGTGATACCTTGAGCGCATAAGTGAGCCCCGCAATTCCTGAACCGATGACAAGAAAGTCTGTTTGCTGCATAGTTAGACAAAAGTAAGAATTACGGATTACAAATTACAGATTTGCTGAGGTAAGTCAGGCAAACATCCGCTGTGATTATCTTACTATAAATTCCCGATTTCTGGTTTGAAAGACGTAGTTCTTTTGCGGAAATACGCTGTGCTGCCATATACCAGGCCCCACTGTGCAAGGCCATAGGTAAGCATTACGAGGATATCGCCGCCAGGCAGCGGATGGTAAAATTTGCCTACGGCAATAAGAGAATCGGAGATCAGAAATAATACTGCCCCCGCTATACAAAACCAGCCAGCCGGCTGCCGCCGGAAATGAAAGGCATGGAGCACACTTTGTACGGTAATAGATAGCGCCAACGCATATACAATAACGGGAACGGTTAAACTGCCAAGATAAGGGGCCAGGAATAAGATGAACACAATTACTACTGCTGCATTCAGAAATATGAACGGGTACTTGCAATACGGTACCGGCAGATTGCTATACCTTATTTTTAGAAAGAAAGTGATGTACATGATATGTGCCATCAGGAAACTGCCCAGGCCAGGAAGAAATAAATGGTCAAATAGCAGCAGGTCGTCGCCCATGGAAGAAAAAAACAGGGCGAGCAGCAGGAACAGGCGAAAGCTACGCGGTATTTTTACATCGGTATACAATACATATACCGCCAGCAATACTACCAGCAATGGTTTGGTGGCATACCGATAACTCTCTTTATCAAGTGCAATGAGCAGGATATCTGCCAGTAATACAAGGAAGTATATTATCAAACTTCGAGGGCGCAGCATGAGGAAAGGGCTTATAGTACCAAATTAAGCATTATTCTCTAAGTATTCAACAGAATATAAAACGTAGTGCCGTTCCCGTTAATGCCCGGACTTATCACTTTTAACTGTCCGCCATGCATTTGTATAATTTGTTGTGATAAGCTCAAACCGATACCAGAGCCTTTCTTTTTGGTGGTGAAGAACGGAATGAATATTTTATTCATGGCATCGCGGTCAATTCCAGGGCCATTATCTGTTACTTCAATACAAATCTGCTGAATGTTGTTGATATACAGTTTCAAGCTGATAGCCGCCTGTGGTGTTTGTTCCAGGGCGTCCATCGCATTTTTTACCAGGTTGATCAACACCATTTGCAGTTGCGATACATCGGCATGGGTTTCTATATTTTCCGCATCCAGTTCGACGGTAAACTGTATGCCTGCCTGTTTCATATCTGTTTGAAAAAGGCTGCTGACAGAGGTCACCAGTGTTCTTACATTTACGCTGGTAAACTGTGGCTGTGGGAGTGTGGTATAATCGCGGTAAGCATTTACAAAATTCATGATTCCTTTACTGCGACTTTCCACTGTTTGCAGTGCTTCCCGTAAATCTGAAATGCCTTCCTGGTGCTGTGCGCCGGGGGCGATATCAAAATCAACAATTTCCTGCATGGTGCCGATCAGGGATACTATAGGCGTTACAGAATTCATGATTTCATGCCGGAGAATTTTAGTCAGATTTTGCCATGCTTCCAGCTCTTTTTTCTGCAGTTCCGAATGGATATTCTGTATGGAAATGAGTTTAATCAAACGGCCCTGCAAACGCACGGTGGCAGCATGTATAGATAGCTGTTGTTCCTGCCGTGTGGCATACAGTGTTTTGTTGCCGGAAGATAATTCCATCAGTAGCTCTGCCAGCCCGGGATGCACGGTTTTCAGTTCGTGAATATTCCGGAGCCGGTAAATGCCCATCAGCCGGAAAGCCGCCGGGTTAATGAGTTCTATCTTACCTTCTGTATCAAAAGATAATACGCCGATGCTGATGTGTTGTACAATCGTGTCAATATATTTCAGGTTGGCTTCTTTCTCTGCCCGGGTTTGACGGAACGCTTCCAGCACTTCGTTGAACTGATGATTGAGCATGCTGAAACTCTTGCCCAGTTTATTGTCTGCGCTGAAGCGGATGGAGAAATCTTCATACCGGATAGATTCCAGGAACAATGTGAGTTTCCGGTTAATCCGGTTCAGGTAATAGTAAATACCATATAGCTGTATTAATATCAGCGGCAATAACAGGAATGCCAATGGCTGCATGCTGTGCATGTACAACCATATGGCTGCTGCTATTGTGATAGCCAGCAGGATGACCCGCAGACTGATATTGATACTGAAGCGATTCATTTAGAGCTTTTAGCTGTTAGCTATTAGCTTTTAGCCTGTAGTGTATAGTCTTAGCTTATAGCCGTACGCTATGGGCTAAAAGCTAACAGCTAAAAGCTATTTATATGTTATATTTTTCCAGTCTTCTATATAGTGCGGCTCTGCTGAGTCCCAGTTCTTTTGCGGCTTCCGTGATGTTGCCGTTACATTTTTTCATGGCCTGTGAAATGATATTTCTTTCCATTTCTTCCAGGTTGTAACCAGTGTCCATGGACTGATCGGCGTTGTTGTTATTTTTTACAAAAACATCTTTTGGCTGCAGTGTTTTTCCCTGAGAAAGGATCACGGCTCTTTCAATAGCGTGTTGCAGTTCGCGGATATTACCGGGCCAGTCGTAGCGCTCTAATTGTGTGATAAGCGATTCGTGCATACTGTTTACCGGGCGTTTATATTTATCGCGGTACAGTTGCAGGAAATGTTCTGCAAGTGGAATAATATCTTCTATGCGTTCGCGCAGCGGTGGAAGATGTATTTCGATGGTATTGATACGATAGAGCAAATCCTGTCTGAACAGGTGTTGCGCGGCCATGTGTTGTATGTTTCTGTTGGTAGCGCAGATGAGTCTAACGTCGATGGGTATACTTTTATTGGAGCCTACCCGGGTTACCTGCCTGTTTTGCAATACCGTGAGCAATTTCGCCTGGAAGGGAATAGAAATATTACCTATTTCGTCCAGGAAAATAGTACCTCCGTTGGCTTCTTCAAAACGTCCGGGACGGTCTTCGCGGGCATCGGTGAAGGCGCCTTTTACGTGGCCGAACAATTCGCTTTCAAAAAGGGTTTCGCTGATGGCCCCCAAATCTACGCTGACAAAGGGTTTGGTGCTGCGGTTGGATTGTGCATGTATTTGCCGGGCCAGCATATCTTTACCGGTACCATTTTCTCCGAGAATAAGGATATTGGCATCGGTGGCAGCTACTTTGGATACCGTATCAAATACGGAGAGCATACCGGGGCTTTTACCAATCACCTGGTTGCCTGGATGATGAACAGCAGCGGGTGGTTTATCCTGCTGGGCAGCACGTTTGTTATAGGCCGTTTGAATAGTGGCCAGTAGCTTTTCATTTTCCCAGGGCTTAAGTACAAAGTCTACCGCACCTGCTTTGATCGCTCTTACCGCCATTTCCACATCGCCATAAGCGGTGAATAATACGACGGCCGTTTCTGGTTTAATATCCAGTATACGGTCCAGCCACTCAAAGCCTTCTTTCCCGCTACTCAGGTCACGGGTAAAGTTCATATCCAGCAGGATCACATCGTAATCGAAGTTGGATACGAGGTAGGGTATTTTTTGTGGATTCTTCTCAAAATCAACCTGTTCAAAATGTCTTTTCAGTAACAGGCGTGCGGCACGTAAAACGTCTACATCATCATCAACAATTAAAATCTTAGCGGGTTGCATGTTAGTCATATGCGAAAGGTGAATAGTTGACAATATTAAACAAAGATTCTTTCAAAGCCACAGCTAAATTCAGGAACTTTTAAAAGTGTCCGATTCTGGACACCCCATGTCCGGCAAAGGACGTTTTTTTAGGCAAAAAATCAATGAAAACGTTGCTGGTAAAGTCTTTTCAGCTTTGGCATGTGGATTGACTTTCTAGGGACAGCAAACTTTTCGCTAATAAACATGGACAGAAAACTAGAAAAGAAGTTTTGGAATAAGAAACGCATCATGATGATAGGTGGTGGCGCGGTAGTAGTAATGCTGCTGTTGTACACCCTGATCTTTGCTGATCACCGGGCTACCCTCAATGTAGAAAAGGATAAGATTACTATTTCTACTGTAAAAAAAGGAACCTTTGATGTATATATTGCCGTAACTGCCGTAGTAATGCCCCTGAAAACCATTCGCCTGGATGCCATTGAAGGAGGATATGTGAGCCGCAAATACCTCGATGGAGGTAGTATGGTGAAAGAAGGAGATTCCATCCTGCGACTGGACAACCAGCATATGATGATGGATTTCGTAAATCATGAAACGGAGATTTACCGCTTGCGTAACGAGTTGCAGAATACCCGTCTGAGCATTCGTCAGCAGGACTTTACCATGCAGCAAACTATTTCAGATATAGACGCTAAAATCGATGCCGCACAGGATCTGTACGACCGGAATAAGCAACTGGTAGAGGAAAAGATAGTGGCCCGTCAGGATTTTAATAAGAACAAGTATGAGCTGGAAGGCTTACTGCGCCAGAAGGATATACAGCTGCAATCACAGAAATACCAGCAGGAAAATGCCAAAACGCAGATCAGCCAGCTGGAAGGAACGCTCGCCAGAACCCAGCGTAACCTGGAGCTGATGCGGGAAAACCTTAACAGCCTGATAGTACGTGCCCCGGTATCCGGACAGCTCTCTTCCATAGATGTGGAAGTAGGGTCCAGCATCACCGCCGGGCAGAATATAGGCCAGATCGATGATCTGAATGGGTTTAAATTACGTGCCGACATAGATGAACACTACGTTTCCCAGGTATTTGCCGGTTTGAGGGCCTCCTTCGAATTTGATGGGAAAACATATGATATGATCGTTACCAAAGTGTATCCTGAAGTAAAAAGCGGTCGTTTCCAGGCCGATATGAATTTTGAAAAGAATACACCCGAAGGTATCCGCCGTGGACAATCCTCTCCTATCCGCCTGGTATTGGGTAAGTCCGCAGAAGCGATCCTTTTGCCACTCGGTGGCTTTTTCTCCGATACCGGTGGTAACTGGGTATATGTAGTAGATAAAAGCGGCAACCGTGCTGTAAAACGTAACATTTCGCTGGGCCGTAAAAATCCTTTATATTTTGAAGTACTGGAAGGTTTACAACCGGGAGACCAGGTCATTACTTCTTCTTACGAGAACTTCGGTAATAAAGACGTTTTATCCTTTTAGTAATCATCCATTTTTTTATATAAACTAGCATTTAAAATAACAAACACTTATGATACGCACCGTTAACTTACAGAAGTTGTTTACAACAGAAGAGGTAGAAACCACTGCTCTCAACGGTATTAATATGGAAGTGCAGGATGGTGAATTTGTGGCGATCATGGGGCCTTCCGGTTGCGGCAAATCAACTTTGCTGAACATTTTAGGCTTGCTGGATAACCCCAGTGATGGCGAGTATCACTTCTGGGATAAGGAAGTGGCGCGCATGAGTGAAAGACAAAGAGCACAGCTCCGTAAAGGTTCTATTGGATTTGTATTCCAGAGCTTTAACCTCATCGATGAACTGACTGTTTTCGAAAATGTGGAATTGCCTTTACTGTACCTGAAAGTACCCGCTGCCGAAAGAAAAGTGAAAGTGGAAGAAGTACTGGAGCGTATGAACATTATGCATCGCCGTAATCACTTCCCACAGCAGTTATCCGGTGGTCAGCAACAAAGGGTGGCCATTGCCCGCGCGGTAGTAGCCAAGCCTAACCTGATCCTGGCGGATGAGCCTACAGGTAACCTGGATTCTACCAACGGGGAAGAAGTGATGAAGCTGTTGCAGGAACTGAATAATGCAGGTACTACCCTGATCATGGTAACGCACTCCCCATATGATGCCGGTTTCGCACACCGCATTGTTAACCTGTTCGATGGACGGGTAGTAACAGAAAATATCAAGGAGCAATTCCATGTGTGATTTTTTTCGCCATTCTAAAACCACATCTTGATGTTCCGGAATTATTTCAAAATTGCTATCCGTCATCTGCAACGGCACAAGTTCATTACCGTCATCAACATCTCCGGGTTGGCAGTAGGCATGGCCTGCTGCATCCTGATTGTGCTGTATGTTAGTGATGAGTTGAGTTTTGACAGATTCCACCACAACGCGGATAATATTTATCGCGTTACCACCGTCACTTCCCACGGGCAAACCGGAGAACTGGAATATGGCGCTGCTACCCAGTTTCCGCTGGGGCCTAACCTGCCGAAAGATATCAGCAGTATCAAAACGTCTGTACGTGTATGCGCACCCGGTAATACCCTCTATACCGTAGGCGATAAAAAAATATGGGAAGAGCATACCGTCTTTGCAGATGCTGCCTTCTTTCAGATGTTCAACTACCCTTTGCTGGAAGGTGATCCGGCTACGGTGTTAAAAGAACCTTACACCATTGTTTTAACGGAATCAACAGCGAAGAAATATTTTGGGAATGAGCCGGCCATCGGAAAACTGATTAAAGTAGGCAACGGATATAGCTGTACCGTAACCGGTATTGCAAAAGACTTTCCTGCCAATACAGACCTTCGGATGGACATGATCCTGTCTTTTTCTACCATGATCAACGCAGCGTTAAAGGTGGATAATAAGCTGGAGCGCCAATGGTTCATGTTTGCCAACAATGTTACCTACGTACAACTGGCCGATCACACGCCTCCTGCCAAATTAACCAAAGAGCTGGAAACCTTTGTAACCGCGCATATTGGTGGTATACTGAAGAAACATAATATACATTTTACGCTGGAATTGCAGCCCATCAAAAACGTACATCTCTATCCGGAAGGCGACAAGGGGGTTAATAATTCTGCGATGATCTGGATGTACATTGCTATTGCAATATTCCTGATCCTGATTGCCTGCATGAATTTTATGAATCTCACTACTGCCCGGGCACATGAAAGGGCCAAAGAAGTGGGGCTGCGAAAAGTATTGGGCGCAGAAAGAAAGAGTCTGATCCTCCAGTTTTTAACGGAATCACTGGTGATCAGCATTGCCTCTTTTATGCTGGCATTTATATTGGCGGCGGCATTAATGCCATCGTTTAATACCATTACCGGCAAAGAGTTATCATTGTTGTCTTCCTCTAAATTATTTTTATATACCGGCTTCCTGTTACTGGTACTGATAGTAGGTTTGATTGCCGGCAGTTATCCGGCGCTGTACTTATCTGGTTTGATACCGGTGCGGGTGCTGAAAGGCAATTTTATTGCCTCCGGTTCCCGGGTGCTGGTGCGCCGCGGGCTGGTAGTAGCACAGTTTGCAGTAGCCGTGGCATTGATTATTTCTACAGTAGTAGTATTCTCACAACTGCGTTACTGGCAACAAAAGAACCTGGGTTTTGACAAAGAACACCTGGTGAATGTATACCTGTCGGGCGTGGATGGTAGCGCTAAAACGGCGTTGCTGAAAGCGTCTTTCCAAAACTTATCCGGTGTACAACAAGTGTCCATGCACAACTTTTTAATGGGCAGCGGCGTGTTTAATAACAATCCGATTGTACGGGAAGGGGGAGATGATAAAGACGGTTTTGTAGCCGGCATTATACAATCAGATTTTGATCTGCTTAAAACTACCGGTATTAAACTGGTGGCGGGGCGCGACTTTAACCCGGCATTGTCCACCGATTCTTCCGATGCTTTCATTATTAACCAGACGGCCGCGCGGCAACTGGGTTATAAAAATGATGCGGTGGGTAAACGAATTGAATGGAGACCGGGATACATGAGCCGGCATGGCACTATCATAGGGGTGGTAGAAGATTTTAACCTCCGCTCATTGCAGGTGCCGGTAGATCCGATCATCTATATGGTAAGACAGGATGAAGTAGCGATTCTTACGCTGCGGTTGGCTGCCGGAGATCAAAAGGCGATTTTGAAACGTGTAGAAGCGGCCTGGAATAGCATTGTGCAGGACACGCCGTTTAATTTCACGTTTGTAGAAAATGATATCAGGGCGCAATACGTGGCAGAACGTACCCTCGGTAAACTGTTCGGTATCTTCTCCGGACTGGCTATCTTCATTGCCTGTATGGGTTTGCTGGGATTATCTATGCTCATTTCCCGGCAGCGCACAAAAGAAATCGGTATCCGGAAAGTGCTGGGTGCTTCCGTTGCCAATATATCGATGTTGTTATCCAAAGACTTTCTCAAACTGGTGTTGGTCGGTGTTTGTATCGCCTCACCCATAGCCTGGTATGGTATGGATAAATGGCTGCAGCATTTTGCTTTCAGAATACACATAGAATGGTGGGTGTTTGCACTCACCGCTGTGCTGGTAGTACTGATTGCGTTGTGCACCGTTAGCCTGCAATCTATAAGATCGGCATTAATGAACCCGGTTAAATCACTTAGATCTGAGTAGCCATGATGAAGAACTATTTCCGCATTGCCTGGAGGAATCTGCAAAGAAGCCGTTTTTTTGCTGCGCTGAATATCGCTGGTCTTGCCTTTGGTATGGCGGTTTGCTTCTTCATTTTATGTTGGGTAGCCGATGAATACAGTGTAGATAAATTTCATGCAAACGGTAAGGATATATATCGGCTGCACGTGAATGCCGATTGGGGCGGCATCCGTACCATGAGCACTACACCTGTTGTTTTAGGAGATGAATTGAAAAACACGTTTCCTGAAATCACCGCCAATGTAAAGGTAAGACCGTTTGAAGATAATATGCTCTTTAAAACAAATGGCAAAACACAGGTAGAGCGGAAAGCGGTGTATGCTA
>NZ_DATCVJ010000743.1:0-4120 GCF_036566945.1 Chitinophaga sp.
TAAAAAAGAAACTGAAAGAACAAATTATCGAAGCGCTGAACCTTCAGGATACAAAGCCGGAAGATATTGACGACAACGCACCATTATTCGGAGAAGGACTGGGATTGGATAGTATTGATTCACTGGAACTCATGGTATTGCTGGAAAGACAGTACCAGATAAAAGTCGAAGATCCACGTGAAGGTCGCAAGATCTTACAATCTGTTCAGTCTATGGCGGAATTTATTCAATCAAAACAACCGGCATAAGTAAACTGGCTGCATGGCAGAAAGAGTGTTTATAACAGGGATAGGAATGATCACCGCTATTGGTGATAATGTAGCCGGAAATTTACATAACCTGCGGGTACAGCGCAGTGGCCTGGGTTATAGCAGTTACATAGATACTATTTACAAAGATGTACTTCCGGTAGCGGAGGTAAAGCATCCCAGTGAGGCATTGTTTGCATTGGCTGATATTCCGGTGAAAGATGGGTTTACCCGTACTACTTTATTGGGAATGGCAGCAATGCGGGAAGCATTGAAGGATGCTGGTATCACAGATGTACAATCTGCACCTACCGGTTTTATTAACGCCAGTACAGTTGGCGGCATGTGTGATACCGAAAAATTATATTTCGATATTATTAACCGCGATAAGACAGGCTCATTTTTACAATATATTGATACCCTGGATTGCGCGGATTGCACACAACGTATAGCCGACATCGTAGGATTCAGTGAACATATAGCTACCATTAGTACCGCATGTTCTTCCTCTGCCAACGCCCTGATGTTTGGTGCACGTATGATTAAGCAAGGCATGCTGCCACGGGTAGTATGCGGTGGTACAGAAGCGCTTACCCGTTTTACGTTGAACGGATTCAATTCCCTGAAAAATGTGGATAAGCAGTTTTGCCGCCCGTTTGATCAGCAGCGTACCGGTCTTAATCTGGGAGAGGGAGCGGCTTACCTGGTATTGGAAGGTGAATCTTTTGCAAAGGCCAACAATAGTCGCATTCTGGGAGAACTGAGTGGCTACTGTAATACCAATGAAGCATTTCATCCTACCTCTCCTTCGCCGGAAGGTGATGGCGCTTATGAAGCCATGAAATCGGCGCTCGCTATGAGTGGCAGATCATTGGAAGACATAGCTTACATCAACGTACATGGCACAGCCACGTTGAATAATGATGTTTCTGAAGGGAAGGCACTGGAGCGTCTGTTTGGGGACAAAGTACCCTTATTCAGCTCTACAAAGCCATTTACGGGGCATACATTGGCGGCAGCAGGTGCCATAGAAGCTATTTATGCTATCCTGGCCATACAACATGGGTTAGTATTCCCTAATCTTAATTTCTCTGAAAGAATGGAGGAATTGAATATCAGTCCGGTAACCGAGCTGATAGAGGACTACCCGGTAAATAATGTTATTTCAAATTCATTCGGTTTTGGGGGCAATAATGCTTCCCTGGTGATCAGCAAATATGAAGGGTAAGTGTTACATACAAGGAATGGCGGCTATTTCCCCGCAGCCAACTTTTGAGGGGGATATTTTTTCGGCGCCAATGGTACATACAGATAGCAACCTGCTAGCTTGTATAGAACCTGACTATAAACCATTTATTCCGGGCAACAGTTTGCGCCGCATGACGCGCGTACTCAAAATAGGACTGACTGCCGCACTCCGATGCTTGCAGGATAGCGGGTTGGAAACACCTGGCCCTATTGTTACCGGCACCGGAAAAGGCAGCTTACAGGATACCGAAAAGTTCATCAAAGAAATAGCAGAGTATAAAGAAACGGCGCTAAATCCTACCCCATTTATCCAGTCTACCTACAATTCTGTTAATGGGTTGATCGCCTTGCAGCAGAAGTGTACGGCTTATAACAATACATTTGTACACCGTGGTTTCTCCTTTGAGAATGCATTGCTGGACAGCATGATGCTGATCCAGGAAGGTGCATCTCATACCCTGACCGGCGCTTTTGAAGAAATTACCGCAGAACATTTTTATATAAAAAGTCGGATTGGTTTCTGGAAAGAAGCACCTATCAATAGTGCGGATCTGTATCAACATTTATCTCCCGGTACTATTGCGGGAGAAGGGGCTACTTTTTTTGCACTTACCGGTGAACCAACACCACATAGTTACGCGGCTATTTCCGGCTTTAAAATGCTGTATAAACCTGTGCCAGGTAAGCTCACGGCTACCTTGAAAGATTTCAGCGCAGGTGCGGATTTGATTATTACCGGTCGTAATGGTGACAGCAATCATGAGCATTTTTATGAAGAACTGGATAACTGTTATCCGGGCGTTCCCCAGATATCCTTTAAGCATTTATGTGGCGAGTATGATACCGCCGGTGCTTTTGGCGTATGGCTCGCAGCACAGATAATAAAAGCGCAGCAAGTGCCACAGCAGTGGTTTCCCCAGCTGCCGCCACTGTCTGCGCCTGTTAATTCTATTTTATTTTATAATCATTTTTATGGAGAGCAGCATGTTATGCTGTTGCTGGAAAGGGTTTAACTTTCACACCTTCTTAATTCTTCTGCCAGGCATTGCTGCAACTCTTCTACTGTAGGTAGTTGTACAGCATAGGTAGAAATGAACATTTGCTGGTCCATTCCCGCGGGAATGGCATATTTGGCTAATGCTCCGTCGTTGTCTCTTTCGGTTACCAATAGAATACCTATAGGTGGATTGTCACCCGGTTCCATCATTTCTGCCTTGAAGTAATTCAGGTAAGTGGTCAGTTGACCCGTATCGGCATAACTGAATTTCCCAACTTTTAATTCTATCAGCACATGGCATTTCAGGATACGGTGATAAAATACTACATCTACAAAATAGTATTCCTGACCTATCAGTATTCTTTTCCGTCGTCCTTCAAGGCAAAAGCCATGGCCCATTTCAAGCAGGAATGCTTCCAGGTGATCCAATAATTTTTGCTCTACTTTACTCTCTTTCACGATTGCTTTTTGTGGGAGATCCAGGAACTCAAAGGCGTATAAATTTTTAATCAGGTCTGCTGGTGTAATCGGGCTTTCTGCAGATTGCTGTACCAGCCGGGAAAGCTTTTGTGGATTGTTGGTAAAGCCCATACGTTCGAAGTAGCCGGTGTCGATCTGTCGTTTTAGTTCCCGGACACTCCAGTTGCCTTTGATGCATTCTACTTCGTAGAAAGTGCGGCGTAGGGTGTCGTTGATGGCAAGTAGACTGGCAATGTGTGTGAAGGAAAGGTTGTTGACGATTTTCTTTCCTGGAACACGATCGATTCGCAATTGGCCCATCGCTGATGAGGCAGTTGTATTTCGTGTGCTTTTCAATTTTGCAGTCGGTGGCTGCGAAATTATATCTAATTGATTATTAGTTATTTGTAATTCATCAGTCATTGACTGATGAATTCGCATGTTGATTTTTTCAAATTCGTCAGTCAGTGACTGATGAATTTGAATGGTGTTATTTTTTAATTCGTCAGAAACTACCGCACTTAGTTGTGGATAATACTGATAGAACTGTCTGCATAATCTTAGATTAGTAGTCGACAGTTTTAAATTGGGTAATTCTTTAGAAATAAGTTCCAATAATTTCGCCCCATATTTCGCTCTATCCACTCCATTCTGTTCGTATTCTACAATATAGCAACCGATCATCCAGTTGCGGATGGTGAGGGAGCGGTTAATAGCTTTGGCAGCTACCTCCTGAAAGTGTACATGTGTTGTTTGAATGCTGTTAAGCAAGTGATTAAATTTCATTTTGGATATGGTTTATGTAATGAAGATTTGTTGTAATTGCAAACGTGTAGATGAGGAATGGTGATGTGTTTACAGGTTTTCGGTTTGATAAAGTGGATTGTCTGCTACGTAGTAAAAATGTGTGTAGATGTGTTGCTCCGGCGTTTGAAAACATTGGCGGTAATATGACCTTCTAATTTCCGTACTGACCAGCATTGGCCAGCAGCCAGCGAGATGTAGAATAGCCGTTCATTTTCCTTTTGACATTTTTCTAAAATTAGAATATGATGGGTAAAACTAATGCCGTAAAAGCATTCTTGTAATAGCGCCGGCTCAATTACGAGATGGGCATAGGCATCATAGAATTGTTGCATTTTTTTTAAATGGCCCGAAGAAAATCCCT
>NZ_DATCVJ010000744.1:0-8069 GCF_036566945.1 Chitinophaga sp.
ATCTCCTAAATCCCTTTTAATCTTAAAAAAATAAAATCAGTCTAATCATAAAAATCAGTCTAATCCTGCGCCCAAAAAATACGCGTACTTTCGCACCCTAAAACAATTGTTATGTGGAAAGGGATACTGCTGGTGCTATTGGGCGCCTGCAGCTTCGGGATATTATCAACGATCGTTAAATCAGGGTATCAGCAGGGATATACATTAGGAGAACTTTGCAGCGTGCAGGCTGGATTCGGGATGCTGGCGTTGTGGATCATTCATATATTATCGGGCCGTAAAACATATGGACTCAATAACCGGGACGTACGTACCTGTTTTATACTGGGTAGCTCCACGGGCCTGGTCAGCATTACTTATTATCAGAGTGTACAATATATTCCAGCCAGCGTGGCCATCATACTGCTCATGCAGTTTACCTGGATGAGCATGCTCGTGGAATGGGTCATCTATAAAAAGCGGCCTTCTCCGGTACAGTGGCTGGCAGTATTTTTTATTCTTGGAGGTACTTTACTGGCGGGCGGGGTATTCAATGCCGGCGAAACAACCCTTCACTGGAAAGGAATAGGGTTTGGGTTGCTGGCGGCCATGTGTTATACCGTTTTCATTGTGGTGAGTGGCCGGGTGGCGGCTTCTCTGGGGCCGGTACTGAAAAGCGCCTGGATAGTAACCGGGGCTTTTGTAATTATCTCCCTGATTTTCCCCCCGTTTTATTTAGGGAATGGCCGGTTGACCGGCACCAACCTGTGGATCTGGGGAATTCCCCTGGCGCTTTTCGGTACGGTGCTGCCACCCTTCCTCTTTTCCAAGGGTATGCCGCAAACAGGGGTATCCCTGGGCGCTATCCTCAGCGCGGCGGAGTTGCCGGTAGCCATGCTGGCGGCCACCATTTTTCTGCATGAAACCGTATCTGCCCTACAGATACTGGGGGTGGTGATCATATTAAGTGCTATTGCTATGGCGAATCTGAAAGGTCGTAAATGAAAACCCATGAGGTGTTTTTTTTATCTATCTTTGCACCCTCTATTAGTGATTTACGAACTGTTTTTTCATGAAAGCATTTAATTTTTTTATTCTATATCGCCTCCCAATAGGTATTGTATTATTAGCAGGCGGTATTGCACTGGGCTTAACTGTAGGCTGGTGGGAAGCTACGATTGTGCTGGTATTGGCACTGGTATGTTTGGTTACACACGTGATGTTTGGTCCCATGAGAATGGTACAGGAAGCCGTGGAAGCAGGAGATATTGAAAGGGCTACTGCACTGATGAACCAGGTGAAATTCCCTAAACTGCTGTACAAACCTATCCGCTCTGTATACTATTTTATGCAAAGCAATATGGCCATGTATTCCAATGACCTCGATAAAGCTGAAGCCACTATCCGTCAGAGTATTAACTCTGGTAGTCCGATGAAGGAATACGAAGGCATGCAATACTTTCAGCTGGGCACCATCGCCTATCAGAAAAATGATTTGAAAACGGCTGATCAAAACCTGAAAATTGCTATGCGCAAAGGTTTGCCCGACAAGGAAAACACGGCTGCTGCCCTGTTAACCCTCGCATCCATTGCCATGAGCCGCCGTGACTTCAAATCTGCCAAAGAATACTTCCGCAGAGCCAAGGCACAAAAGCCTACCACTGCGCAGATCGTGAGCCAGATTAAAGAAATGGATAAATATATTTCCCGGATGCCGGGGTAGCTTTTAGCAGTTAGCTTTTAGCTTTTTACAACAATGCAGCGTAGATGAAGTAGCCCACTTTTATCTACGCTGCATTTTTAATTTTTTCCACATAAAACTTCGCGGATGCCATCAAAATTTTACACTACCTTTCTTTTCTTACTGCTATCCATAGCCGCTATCGCACAGGATTCCAGCCGGGTTAATCAGTTGAATGAAGTTACCGTAACGGCGAACAAAGGTCCGCAGAAGGCCAGTGAAACCGGCAAAGTAGTCACCATTCTTTCGAATGCATACCTACAGCAGAATAGCGGTAAAAGTATTGCCAGTATCCTGAATCAGCAGACCGGCTTAACGGTCATCGGTGCTGAAAATAACCGGGGTACCGTACCCAGCGTGATTATGCGGGGTGCTACCAGCGGCAATGCCCTTATCCTGGTAGATGGTTTATCTGTTAGTGATGCTTCTCAATCCAACAATAGCTTTGACCTTAATTTTATTACGCCAGACCAGGTAGAAAGAATTGAAATACTCCGTGGTAGCCAGTCTACGTTATATGGTTCTAACGCAGTAGCCGGTGTAATTAATATTATTACCCGCAAGAGCGGAGATAAGAAATTTGCCGCAGGCTTAAATGGCAGCTTCGGCAGCTACCGCGATTTCCAGGGTAATGTAAATGTACACGGCAACATACAGCGCTTTTCTTACCTGGTCAACTATAAGCATGAACAAAGCGATGGCTTTTCTGATGCTTACGACTCTACCCACAAGGCCAATTTTGATAAAGATGGCTTCCGGCAAAATGCCGTATTTGCCAAACTGGGACTGAGCGCGGGCTCCCGCTGGAATTTCCAGTACCTGTTGAACTGGAATGACTATCATCACGACCTCGATGAAGGCGGCTACCAGGATGATAAGGATTATACCGGCGCCTCCAAATACCTGCTCAATGGCGTTAGCAGTGAGTACCGCTTCAAGAATGGTTCCTGGCATGTATTGTACAGCTACCAGCGTACTAATCGGAAAGTGGTCAACGACTCTTCTTTCCTTGTTCCCGGCGCCTACGCAAAGTTCGATAGTACCTTGTTTCAGGCAAATACACACCAGGTAGAAACGTATGTAAACTGGGATGTTACCAGCCAGATACGGCTGATCGGTGGCGCAGCGTACACCCGCTCCAACATGAAACAGCAGGATTATCTGCAATCATCTTACAACCCCAGTCCTGATACCACCACCTTGTCGCCGGATAGCTCTCATACCAGTCAAACCAGCCTGTATGCCTCCATCCTGTTACACAACCTGGGGGGCTTCAACCTGGAACTGGGCGGCAGGTTTAATTATCATAGTTTATATGGAAACAACCAGACTATTTCCCTCAATCCTTCTTTCCTGATCAATAATCATCATAAAATATTTGTTAATATCTCTTCAGCTTACAGTGTACCTTCCTTGTACCAGCTGTATACCAACAACTATGGCAATACAGGCCTGAAGCCGGAAACCACCACCAGCTATGAAGTGGGCTACCAGGCCAGTGTAGCACATAACCGGCTGGACTTCCGGATAACCAATTTTTGGAGAGATACCCGCGACCTGATCATCTTCTTTTATGATCCGGCGACGATGGCCAGCCAGTACCGCAACGCCAACAAGCAAAAGGCCTATGGGGCTGAATTGGAGGCTAGCTGGCTGATTACAAAAGGATTGGTATTGACCACCAATTATACGGTGGTAGATGGTCGTATTACCATCTCACAAAATAACAAGGATACTTCTTACTACAACCTGTATAGAATACCCAAATTCGCGATGAATGCGACTTTAGGCTATCAGGCAACCCCTGCCCTGTACCTATCTGCTACTTATAAATATGTAGGGGAACGATTCGAGGCAACCGTACCTATGGGGGATTATTATACCCTGGATTTATACGGTGAGTATAAATTTGGTAACTTGCTTAAAATTTTCGCCGGGTTTAGAAATATTACAGATTATCAGTATTTTGATATTTCCGGTTATAATTCACGTCGGTTCAACTTTACCACCGGCATCACAGTCAATTTGTAAACATTAAAACCAACATAATGTCTTTAAAGAATCTTAATCCGCGCTTTGGTGTATTGTTGCTTTTCATTCTGGCAGCAGGTGTAATACGCGTCGTGTTGGGAGCTGATACGAACATGTCACCAATAGCTATGTTCACGCCTGTTGGCGCGATGGCCTTGTTTGGCGGGGCTTCCTTTTCACAAAAATGGAAATCATACGCCTTTCCTTTGCTGGCCTTATTTGTCAGCGATGTTATCCTGATGCAGTTTTTCCATCAGCAATATGCAGACGGATTACTCTACAGAGGTTGGATCTGGAATTATGCCAGCTTTGTGCTGATCGTATTACTGGGACAACTGATGATCAAAAAAGCAAGCGTAATGAATATCCTGATGGGTTCTGCAGGCGCTGCGCTCATTCACTTCTTCGTATCTAACTTTGGCGTGTGGATCAGTGGATCTACCAATATGCTGACCGGCTTACCTTATACCAGGGATCTGGCAGGTATCAGCAGCTGTTATATCCAGGCGATTCCTTACATGTGGTATGTACTCGCAGGTAATCTTATCTACAGCACTATTTTCTTTGGCAGCTTTGAATTGGTAAAACGCAGACTGCGTTTTGCACAGTAATATTTTGAATTTTCTTTTTAGAGATTTGGATTTGGGGCAGATGAATACATTTGTCTGACTCCAAATCTCTAAATTATTATAGGGGTTTCTCTCTTCTGCATCAGCATTCTGTACAGCACCATATACTACAGTCACTAACTGTAATACCCATACGAAAACAAGACATACGTAAATAAATAACTAAACATGCGCAGTATTTCACGCAAATTCCAACTTTCTTTTATTGTAGCAGTCATCTCTATAGCGGGTTTTACCTCCTGCTCAAAAGATAACCAGGCAGAAATAGTAGTTCCTCAGATTGTAGCTCCGGGTTTGAAAGATGGTAAAGACACCGTTTATATAGGCGATAGCAGGGTATTGAATCCCCAGCTGGCCGATGTTAAAAATCCAACATTCCAGTGGCTGGTAAATGGTGTACCTGCCAGTACAGATTCGACCTTCACGTTTACAGCAACAGAAAGGGGTGATTATACCATTTCTTACAATGTAATTTCCGGCAATGCCATGGCCAATTACTACTACCAGATCAAAGTACTGGGTAAGTTTGAAAATGGTTTCTTTATCGTGAATGAAGGCTGGTTTGGACATGAGCCGGGAGATGTAAACTTCTACCGCAACGGAGAAGATACCCTATACCAGCACGTATTTCAACGTAACAATCCAGGCAAAACATTAGGCACCACTACTGAATATGGTGCTATTTTCAACAATACCATGTATTTCGTGTCCAAGCAGGGAGCCGCTTTAGTAGCAGCAGATGCCGGTACGATGAAAGAAACCGGTCGTATTGATCAATTACCGGCAACGCCTAATTCCTTTGTTGGTGTAAATACCGGTACCGGGCTTGTGGGTACCGTTAGCGGTGTTTATCCTATTAACCTGCAATCCATGACCGCAGGCAGCAAAATAAGCAGCGTAGACGGCCAGATAGGCGGCATGATACAGTCTGGTGCCTATGTATTTGTGATGTCGCAGACAGACGGCGTAGTAGCGTTAAACAGCAACGATTTCAGTTTGGCTAAAAAACTGGTGAAAGCAGATGCCGGTTTTGCGAAGACACCCGATGGTACCATCTGGGCCGGTCAGGCGAAATACCTGTTTGCTATTAATCCGCAAACATTAAACGTAGATACCATTCCAACTCCGTTCGATATTTACGGCTCCTGGGGCGCATGGAATCCTGGTATGATGACTGCATCTACCGTAGAAAATGCCGTATTCATTGGTAGAGCATTGAACGAATGGGGTAATAGCGGCACTGAAATCTACAAGTACAGCGTAGGTAATACTACTTCCCTCCAAACACCATTTATTACAATTCCGGCTGGCCGTGGCTTCTATGGCGCAGGCGTAAGATATAACCCGGGTAATAATACCCTGGCGGTAACAGATATGAAATCCGGCTTTGGCCAGAACTCTCAGGATAACACCCTTTACATCTACGATGCTTCCAGTGGTGGCCTGAAGAAAAGTGTAGCCTACACCGGCTTCTTCTTCCCGGCAATACCGGTATTTAATTAACAGCTTTTAGCTGTTAGCTATTAGCTGTTAGTGCGAAACTAATAGCTAAATGCTAATAGCTAATGGCTAAAAGCTAACAGCTACATGCTAGTTCTCATTACAGGTGGGGCGCGATCAGGTAAAAGCAGTTATGCGCAGGAAATGGCGCTATCGCAGTGTGCGCACCCGGTGTACGTGGCCACCGCCAAAGTATGGGATGATGATTTTGCACAACGGATACAACGACATAAGGAAGAGCGGGGCCCGATGTGGATCAACTATGAACAGGAATTATATGTAAGCCGTTTACCATTGGATGGGCATACCGTAGTGATAGACTGTGTTACCTTATGGCTGACTAATTTTTTCGAACAACAGGCGTATGATGTGAGCAATACCCTGGAAGCTATAAAAGCAGAAATACACACGCTGCAACAAAAAGCCGGTACTTTTATTGTGGTCACCAATGAGATAGGCATGGGCGTACATGCGGAAACAGCCGTGGGGCGGAAGTTTACGGATTTGCAGGGTTGGGTAAACCAATACCTTGCACGTATAGCCAACACCGTAGTGCTGATGGTATCCGGCATACCCGTTGTAATAAAAAAAGAAGCGTAATAAATAAACAGACATGATGAGCAATATCCGTATCACACCTGTATCACAGGAATTGAGAGGCGCATTACAGGATAAAATAGATCAGAAAACCAAGCCCCCCGGATCACTGGGAAAACTGGAAGGGATAGCGTTGCAGGCAGGTCTGGTACAAAATACGCTGACACCGGTTATTAAAAATCCATCCATCATTGTATTTGCAGGCGATCATGGCATTGCTGCCGATGGACAGGTAAATCCTTTTCCACAGGCGGTGACAGCACAGATGGTCCTTAATTTTCTACAGGGTGGCGCTGCCATCAATGTGTTTTGCCGGCAGCATCATTTACAGCTCACCGTGGTAGACGCGGGTGTGAACCATATATTTCCGCCACATCAGTTGTTGAAAGACCGCAAAATGGGCATGGGTACACAGAACTTTCTGCATATGCCTGCTATGTCGCTCGACCAGTGTAAACTGGCCATGCAGGCGGGTGCGGAAGAAGTAAAATTATTACACGAACAAGGTTGCAATATTGTAGGCTTCGGGGAAATGGGAATTGGCAATACTTCTGCGGCAGCATTGCTGATGAGCCATTTTACCAAAATTCCCGTAGCAGAATGTGCCGGCGCCGGTACCGGCAGCAATGTACAGCAGCTGGCACAAAAACGTGCGGTGCTGCAACAGGTGGTGGCCAAACATGCTTCCCCGGCATCACCGGAACAGGCACTGGCTACCTTTGGTGGTTTTGAGATTGCCATGATATGTGGCGCCATACAGCAGGCTGCAGCCCTGCAGATGCTGGTGGTGATAGATGGTTTCATTGTTACAGCAGCGTTGCTGGTAGCCGCCAACATTCAGCCAGCGGTAAAAGACTATTGTATTTTTGCACATTGCTCAGAAGAAAAAGGGCATAAAGCGATGCTGCAGCACCTCGAAGTAACACCTTTATTACAAATGGATATGCGTCTGGGAGAAGGCACCGGCGCGGCATTGGCGATACCCCTGGTACAAAGTGCCGTAGCTTTTCTACAGGAGATGGCCAGCTTTAACAGCGCGCAGGTATCAAATCGTACCATATGAAGAAACAATGGCAGTTGTTGCTGACCGCTATCATGTTTTATACCCGTATACACGTTCCCGTTAGTATTCCATATACACCGGAAATGTTGAGTAAAGCTACCCGTTACCTTCCCCTGATAGGATGGATAACGGGTGGTTTTATGATTGCCCTGTTGTATGTGCTGGGTACCATTGCGCCTCCGATGGTCAGCATTTTGCTGGCGATGATTATGGGCGTATGGGTGACCGGCGCTTTTCATGAAGATGGCTTTGCTGATATGTGCGATGGTTTTGGTGGGGGCTGGACAAAAGAGAAGATTCTGGAGATCATGAAAGACAGCCGTATTGGTACTTACGGGATGTTGGGGCTTTTGCTGATCATGACTTTAAAGTTTCTGGCGTTGCGGCAACTGTCGCTGTCACACGTAATGATTACAATAATGGCCACGCAGCCGCTGAGTCGTTTTATGGCCGTTACGGTGGTGTACACACACAAATACGTTCGTGAAAATGATGATGCCAAAGCCAAACCCATTGCGCAGGGCATCAG
>NZ_DATCVJ010000745.1:0-8694 GCF_036566945.1 Chitinophaga sp.
AATCCTGGGAAAGACAAAAAAAAATTACAGCATAACCACTTTTACATGATTTTTACTGATCAGTTAAACAGACCCATTACACTGGAAAAACCGCCACAGCGGATCATTTCACTGGTGCCCTCCCAAACAGAATTATTATACACGCTGGGGCTCAACGAAGAAGTAGTGGGTATTACAAAATTCTGCGTACATCCGTCTACGTGGTTCCGCGAAAAAACGCGTGTAGGTGGTACTAAAAATATCCATCGTGACCGGATAGACGCGTTGCGGCCCGATCTGATCATTGCCAATAAAGAAGAAAACCTTGAGTCGGATGTGGAGCCGCTGATGGCCGATTACCCGGTATGGGTGAGTAATATACAAACACTGGAAGATGCTTACAATATGATCACCGGCATTGGTGCGCTGACCAACCGCATCGCTGCTGCCACCACTCTGGTGACACAGATCAAGGCTGGTTTTGCCGCCTTACCCATACGTACCAAGCCTGTTCCAACCGCCTACTTTATCTGGCGCGATCCCTGGATGGTAGCGGGTGGCGATACTTTTATACATGAAATGTTAAGTATGTGTGGCTTGCACAATGTGTTTGGTGAACAACTTCGTTATCCTTCCATTACGGCCAAACAGCTGGCAGGCAGCGGATGTGAGCTGGTGTTATTATCTTCAGAGCCTTATCCTTTCCGCGAAAAGCATATTGCTGAATTGCAGGCTATCGTGCCACGTGCACGTATTCAGCTGGTAGATGGTGAAATGTTTTCCTGGTATGGCAGTCGCCTGCTGGCGGCCGGCGCTTACTTTTCTACGCTTACTTTTTAGAGGCAACCTTCTGCTTTCCATTTGCGTAAACAGTTTATCGATCAACTAAAACGCATTTATATGGAAAGAAGAGATTTTGTTTCCAACATTGGATTAACACTCGTACTGGCCTGCACAGCCGGATTAGCGGCTTGCAGCAAAGGTGGGGGCGGCTCAGATACCCCTGCTCCTCCTACCGGCGGCAATGCTAAACTGTCGCTCAACCTGGCATCCGACTTACCGAATGTGGGTGATTTTAAAATATCCAATGGCGTTATTATTATCCGCACCAGTGCTGGTAATGCAGCTACTGATTTTTCTGCGCTTTCCAGCACCTGTACCCATCAGGGCTGTACCGTGGCTACTTTCAACAACAGCACCCATTTAATAGAGTGCAATGCCCCTTGTGGTCATGGCAGCCGCTATAGTACCAGCGGCGCGGTAAACACCGGACCGGCTACAGCCGCATTGACTGCCTATACCATTAAAGTAAACGGCAATACCTTAACTGTTAGCTAGTGATTTTGCAGGAAATTAAGTACCCATGCGGCAAAAGGAGCAGTACGTACCACGGTATTATGATCTCCTTCTACTGTGCCGTGCATACCGGCGGGCATCATCGCTGCCAGTGATCCGCCGGTATCATTATCTCCGTCTTTATCTCCTCCAATAACCAGTACCGGTTGTTGCACCCTGGCCAGCTCTTGTGGTGTAGTGGCGGGTTGGCCAAATTGCATTAATGCCAGGGCGCGCTGATCCAGTCCTGACTTTTGTACATTTTTCACCATGGGCGCCAGTTCCGGCACATCTTTTCCGGAAAGGGCGGCATAAAATAGCTGCCGGCGGGGCCAGGCGGGATCCGTAAAGCCTGTGCCCATACCACCCAGTACCGCACAACTTACGCGGGTATCCAGCACCAGCAGGCGGGCCGCTATAATAGATCCCCGGGAATATCCCACTACCTGGTAGCGGTTCAAACCAAGATAAGTGATAAGTCCCATGATATCTTTTGCTTCTGCATCCTGCAGGTAAGCCGTGCTGTCGTGCGGATGATCAGAGGCTCCATTTCCCCGAAGGTCCAGCCTAATTACCTTGAATCCATGTAACAGGAGAGAATCGTATACCGCTGTTTTTTTCCAGGATTCACCATCTGTAATAAAACCGTGTACCAATAATACCGGCCGGCCGGCGCCTTTTACGGTGTAATGAATCCGGGTACCATCGAAAGAAGTATAGTAGAGAAGCGAATCGTTTGCATTCCCACCAAATGCAGTAACAGCAGGCATTTGCAGGAGTAACCAGATAAACAGGGTTAGATATAATTTCATACAGACGTGGGTTGAGATCGGGTAAAATACATTTTTCTGTTGGTAGATTTAATACATAAGCACTTACTTTTCGCTATAAATCTTCTATTTAACTCCTTATATTTGCTTTCCTAAAAAATAAAACACATATCAGAATATGGGAAAATACAGAGCTGGCGTATTATTCGGCGAAGAGCTGGATGCGCTGTATAACGATGCCAAAGACAACGGATTTGCTATGCCTGCCGTGAATGTTGTGGGAACTAACTCCGTGAATGCGGTACTGGAAACAGCTGCTAAAGTAAATTCACCGGTAATTATACAGTTTTCCAACGGTGGTGCACAGTTTTTTGCTGGTAAGGGTATGCCGAATGATAAGCTGCAGGCGAACATTGCAGGTGGTATCTCCGGCGCTAAGCACGTACATGAAGTAGCTAAATATTATGGCGTACCGGTAGTATTACATACGGACCATGCTGCTAAAAAGTGGTTACCATGGATTGATGGTTTGCTGGATGCCGGCGAACAGTACTTCAAACTCCACGGTCAGCCACTGTACAGCTCTCACATGCTGGATCTGTCTGAAGAACCAATTGCTGAAAACATCGAAATTTCTCATAAATATTTTGAGAGAATGAACAAACTGGGTATGTCCATCGAAATCGAGCTGGGCGTAACTGGTGGTGAAGAAGATGGCGTGGATAATTCCGGTATCGACAACTCCAAGCTGTACACACAGCCAGAAGAAGTAGCTTACGCTTACGAAACTTTATCTAAAGTAGGTCCCCGTTTCACGGTAGCTGCTGCTTTTGGTAACGTACATGGTGTTTACACGCCAGGTAACGTAGAACTACGTCCGGTGATCCTGCATAACAGCCAGGAGTTTATCCAGGAAAAATACAAAACAGCTGCTAAACCAGTATACTATGTATTCCATGGTGGTAGCGGTTCTCCTAAGCACCAGATCACAGAAGCACTGGGTTATGGCGTTATCAAGATGAATATCGATACAGATATGCAGTGGGCATTCTGGGAAGGTATCCACGATTTCTACGAAGCTAAGAAAGCGTATCTGCAGGGCCAGCTGGGTAATCCGGAAGGTGCCGACAAGCCAAATAAAAAATACTACGATCCACGTGTGTGGCTGCGCAAAGGTGAAGAAACCTTTGTAAACCGTCTGGAAGAGGCGTTCAGAGATCTGAACTGTATCAACAGAAACGCATAGGATTAGTATAAAGCTAAAAGCATAAAGCAAAAAGCTATTGTAGCGAAGATAATAGTATACTACATTATAATGTATAACGCTTTTATCTCCCCGACAATAGCTTTTTGCTTTATGCTTTTAGCCTTATGCCTTCCCAATGGCTTTTTGCTTTATGCTTTAAACTTTAAGCTTTTTCCCATATGTTTTTGGCTTTATACGATAATTCGTATCTTGCACCACTATTTTCTAATCTAATAGTAAAATATGTCAAGCTGGTTTAAGCGAATTAAACAAGGCATCTCTACCACCACCAGTGAAAAGAAAGAAGCACCGGATGGTTTGTGGCACAAGTGTCCTAACTGTAAAAAAACCACCACTGTAAAGGATCTGAAAGAGCATTTCTATGTTTGTGATAAGTGTAATTATCACAACCGTATTAACTCGGCAGAGTATTTTGAGATCATATTTGATAACAATCAGTTCGAGGAACTGTTCCCAAATATATACCCGACGGACTTCCTGGGCTTTAAAGATCTGAAGCCTTACGGCGACCGGTTGAAAGATGCGCAGAAGAAATCGGGGTTGAAAGATGCCATGACGGTAGGTGCCGGCAAGGTATTGGGTAATGACCTCGTAGTAGCCTGTATGGATTTCAATTTCATTGGCGGCTCTATGGGATCTGTAGTGGGTGAAAAGATTGCCCGTTCTATTGATTACTGTATCGTTAACAAAATGCCATTGATGATCATTTCCAAATCCGGGGGTGCCCGTATGATGGAAAGTGCATTTTCACTGATGCAGATGGCTAAAACGGCTGCCAAGCTTACACAGCTGGCCAATGCCAGACAGCCTTACATTTCTTTAATGACCGATCCTACCACCGGTGGTGTAACGGCTTCCTATGCAATGTTGGGTGACCTGAACATTGCGGAGCCAGGCGCATTGATTGGTTTTGCAGGTCCGAGGATCATTAAAGAAACGATTAAGAAAGATTTGCCCGCTGGCTTCCAGAGCGCTGAGTTCCTGTTGGATCACGGCTTCCTGGATTTCATCATGGATAGAAAAGAACTCAAGACGAGGTTGGCAAGTTTGCTGACCATATTTAAAAACTAGCTTTAGCGTTTAGCTGTTAGCTGTTAGTGTTGCTGATCCCGATTGCATCTACATACTAATAGCTAACAGCTGGAGGCTAACAGCTAATAGCTTCATAAATGGCAGAATTAAAGAACAGATCGGCATATTTCGAGTACGCAATAGAAGATAAATATATTGCCGGGATGGTATTGCTGGGAACGGAAATTAAGTCTATTCGTGCCAATAAGGTAAGTTTCAATGATTCATTCTGCTATTTTTCCAAAGGAGAATTGTTTGTAAAGAGCCTGCATATTGCCGAGTACACCCATGGCACCTCCTCCAACCACGATCCTATACGTGAACGCAAATTGCTGTTGACAAAGAAGGAATTAAGAAAAATTGAAAATAAGATCAAGGAACGCGGCTATACCATCGTGCCTCTTCGTATGTTCATCACAGATAAAAGTCTTGCCAAGATTGAAATAGGTGTTGGTAAAGGAAAGAAACTGCATGATAAACGAGACTCTATCAAAGCAAGAGAAGCGGACAGGGAACTCAGGAGACAATACAAATAGGCAGGAACAGGACTGTAGCAAGCCGATATATCCTTATAAAATTAATCCCCTTGAAAAATTTATCATGGAGGCAGCTACTCCCTGTAGCCACCATTCTCCTCTACACCTTGTTCCTTTCCTGCAAATCAGGCGAAAAATTATACAATAAGGGCAAATACGATGACGCGGTGAATGCTTTTGTGAAAAAGCTGCAACGCAAACCCCAGGACGCTGCCGCTACCCGATTGCTGCCAGATGCCTACAAGCAGGCCCAATTGCAGCGCGAAGAGCGCGTGAATGCCTATCTCCGCTCCAATAACGATTTGAAATGGGAATCGGTACGTAACGAATACAGGGCTTTGCAAACCCTTTACAGCAAGATCCACAGCTCCCCTGCCGCCCTGAAACTGGTGCAGCCAAAAGATTACAGCGACGCTATTACCGGCGCCCAGGAAAACGCCGCTGAAACGCGATATGACAGAGGCATGTCGCTACTCGACAGCCGCGATAAGGCCAGCGCGAGACAGGCATATGAGGAATTCTCTGCCGCCCTCAAACTGATCCCCAATTACCGCGACACAAAGCAAAGACGAGATGAAGCCTATCAACTGGGCGTTATTAATGTAGTGGTCAGCGAAATTGAAGTGCGTTCTCCTTATTACCAGTTCTCCGCCGACCAGTTCCGTGATTACCTCGTGAGAAACCTGCAACAACGCAATATCAACCAGTTTGTACAGTTTTACGATGAACGGATAGCCCGCAATGAAAATCTTCGTGCGGATGAATACATAGCATTACGCTTTTTTGATTTTGTGGTGGGAGAAACTTACGTAGACCGCCTACAGCGGGAGGTTTCAAAGGAGATTGTGGTAGGTACTACCAAAGATACCACTGGTAAAGAAAGCAATGTTTATAAAACCGTAAAAGCGACCCTCTATATTACTAAAAAGACAGTCATATCGAAAGGTTTGCTGGACTACCGTATTACCAATACTACTAATGGGCAGTTGCTGCGAACAGACCGCATTCCCGGAAGCTATACCTGGCTGAATCAGTTTGGGACCTTCCGTGGTGATGAAAGGGCATTAAGTGATGACGATAAACGCCTCATGGGCGGGCGGGATATGCCACCGCCACCTCCTTCGGACTTGTTCCTTGAGTTTACCCGACCTATTTACGATATACTCGCAAGGGATCTGCAGAGCTTTTATAATAGCATCTGATTTCAGGAAAGCAGAAGGCATAAAGCAAAAAGCTATTGAAGTGAAGATATGAGCGTATGGTACCTCATTTTATCTTCGCTTCAATAGCTTTATGCTTTATGCCTTCTGCTTCATAGGTGTTGTTTCAATATTGGAATCAACTGATGCGCCGGCACTACGCCGCTTTGCCGCCAGATGAGTTTTCCGTCACGAAAAAGCAGTAAAGTAGGTACGCTGCTGATCTGCCATTGCGCCGACAGCTGCTGGTTCTTATCGATATCTATCTTAATAATCCTCAACTGATCTCCCATCTTATCTTTTACTTCTTTTAAAATGGGAGGTACCATCTGGCAAGGGCCGCACCAGGTGGCAAAACAATCTATCAGTACAGGTGTGGGGGATTGTAATATTGCCTGCAGATTTTCCATAACACACGTTTTAATTGCGGTTACAAATTACGTACCTTTTTGAAGATCAGAAAATATAACATATATTACGAATATACTATTGTAACATTTTTCACATCATGAACTCGTTATCCTCCATTATCTACCTGGTCTGGTTTCTTTCTGAAATATTATTACATCGTATACTTCGCGGTGGTGACCAGGCCGACAAGAAAAAGCAGGACAAAGGTAGTCTGGCGTTTATCTGGATCGTGATCATTGTATTTATAAATATCGCGGTGCTCGTGTCTGTGAAAACGCCGTATTATATTATGCCGGGACCGCTAATGAATCGTATAGGCTTATCCGTTATACTGCTGGGGATGTTGCTTCGTTTTATTTCTATTGCACAACTGGGACGTTTATTTACGGTAGTAGTAACTATCCGCAAAGATCATCATATCAAAAAAAACGGGTTGTACAGCATACTGCGGCATCCCTCCTATGCCGGTTCCCTGTTGTCTTTCCTTGGATTTGGCTTATCAGTGAATAACTGGCTGGGGCTGGCCATTGTATTTATTCCGGTGCTGACTGTTTTTATTTACCGGATGAATATAGAAGAAAAAATGCTGACCGAACAATTTGGAGAAGAGTATACGGAGTATATGAAACATACCAGCAGAATACTTCCCTGGATATATTAGGAAAGAATTACGAATTACGAATTACGAATTACGAATTTGTGCGGAGATTGTAAACGCAAAGCGTATCCGCTACTATCTCCCCACAAATTCGTAATTCGTAATTCGTAATTCGTAATTCTTAATTATTGATATTAGGATTGTTCTGTAATTCTGTAATCGGTATGGAAAACAGGTAATACGGACTGTATGGCGTAAAAGGCTGTCCGTCCGGGAGTTTCAGGGTAAGATGCCCCTGCCCTGCTACTTGCTTAATGCTGCCGTCAGCACGTACCACGTTAATAATACTATCCTCGCCTGTATAAGAAAGAAATGGCTTTCGCACTACGGTACCACCTGTACGAACAATATCAGACAGCGCAAATCCTTCTCCCCATAGTTCTTTCCTTCTTTCTACGAGAATGGTATCAATAAGACTGCCGCCGCCTTTGTAGGTAGTGGCATTACGGGCAGCACGTAGTACATTCAGGGCTTCGGCACCTTTTCCGTTATTACCGTTACGGGTATACGCTTCTGCTTCTATCAGGTACATTTCTGCAGCGCGCATCAGCACCAGGTCGCCAACGAGTGCAGTCGCATCGCGGAAGCGGAATTTCTTATACCGCAGGTAGCCTTCCTGGTCAGGTAGCGTGTCCCAGTCAAATAAGCGGAAACGCACATCAGCACTGTCAAAGAAGTTCTGGAAGTAAGGATCGCACATAAAGCTCTGGTAGTAAGAGGCCGGCGTAGAAACATCCAGGAAATGGAAATTATAACTCGCATTGCTCTGGTTAGGCGTCTGACCATGCGCCCAGATCCATTCCGTGTTATTCAGGTCGTTGAACCCTTTATTATAATCGTCTCCAGACATCAGCGGATATCCGTTGCGGGCGGCTACTGCGGCTGTAATGGCCTTTGTCCACTGACGATTGTAGAGATAGGCTCTCGCCAATAAACCATTTGCTACATTCAGATCAATTTTCCATTTCTGAGCGGAGTTGCGCTGATAATCTTTCAGCAAAGGCAAGGCTGTTTCCAGGTCACTGATCACCTGTTTGTATACCTCTCCTATGGTGGATTTAGCTTTGCCTACAGAAGTAGCAGTAGTGGGTTCCAGGTAAATAGGTACTGCTTTCTCCGTGCCTGTTCTGTTAAACTGATAATGAGTAGCAAGCGTCAGGTAGCAGTTGGCGCGCAGTGCATATGCCTGCCCCTTGATATGTTGTTTTTTGCTTTCATCTCCTGTAGCATTATCAATCTTCGTGATAATGTTATTACAGTTATCGATCACCTTGTAAAGGATGGTCCAGAAAGCATTTACACGATTGAGTGTATTGTCTGCCATTTCCGTATAACCATATGATGCTCTTAGGCCATATGCCTGCGTTACGGCAATATCGCTGCCCATGGCATCACTGGTAAGATCAATAGATTTATAACCTGGAACGGCATACGTAAAAAACTCTTCAAACATATAAGCCCAGGTACC